>NZ_LZJA01000055.1:0-543 GCF_001666785.1 Mycobacterium sp. E3305
GAATCGCAATCCATCTACGACGTTTCGGACGAGTTTTTTGCCCTGTTCCTAGATCCGACAATGGGCTATACGTGCGCTTATTTCGAACGCGAGGGCATGACGCTCGAAGAGGCGCAGAATGCGAAGTTCGATCTGGCGCTGGGCAAGTTGAATCTCGAGCCGGGGATGACGCTACTCGACATCGGTTGCGGCTGGGGAGGAGCGCTGCACCGGGCGATCGAGAAATATGACGTCAACGTGATCGGGATCACGCTGAGTCGCAACCAGTTTGCCTACAGTAAGGCCAAAATGGCCGCCATCCCCACCGACCGCTCCGTCGAAGTCCGGTTGCAGGGCTGGGAGGAATTCGACGACAAGGTCGACCGCATCGTTTCGATCGGCGCCTTCGAGCACTTCGGCCGCCAGCGCTACGGCCGCTTCTTCAAGATGGCCTACCAGGTGCTGCCGTCCGACGGAATCATGTTGCTGCACACCATCGTTCGCCCCTCCTTCAAGGAGGCCAGGGCGCGGGGCATGACGCTGACGCACGAGATCGTGCACTGC
>NZ_LZJA01000056.1:0-14670 GCF_001666785.1 Mycobacterium sp. E3305
CGACACCAACATCATCAACACCACCCGCTTCGACGCGCCCGCCGGAAAGGGCGAACAGGTCGACGGTCGGCGGGGCCAGCTCGGCAAGATGTTCGCCCTGCGGCACTACGGACCCGAGAAGGTCGCAAACGCGATCCTGTCGTCGGTCCAGAAGAAGAAGCCGATCCGCCCGGTCGCGCCGGAAGCCTATGCGCTGTATGGTCTTTCGCGCCTAGCGCCGCAAGGGCTGCGGAACGCGGCGCGCCTGCGCGTGATCTGACCCGGGGGCTCAGGTTCCCGCTCGCGCCGCGCCCTGGCGGCCCGTCAACAGCGCGCCGCCGATCGCGAGCAGCCCGACGACCGCCAGCGGGATCGACCACGTGCGCCGACTGCCCACCGACGACTGGCACTGCGCCACATAGTCGGTGTGCGGGACGACCTGATTGAGGATCGGGATGTTCGCCACGCTGTTGTTGTTGGCGCTTCTGGCCGCGGACAGGTCCGTGGCGACCGCGTTTCCGCACCCGATCGAATGGCCGTTGCCGTCGGAAATCGACACCGGCGCCAACAGCCCGATCACGCCGGCCAGCAGCAGCACGGCGCCCACGGCCAGGATCAACCGTCGCACTGTCACGATCTCGCCTTCCTTCGTACAGGTTTTCGACCCCGGGAGATTAGCCGCTGGACAGGGCCGGTAAACCCCGCATCCGCCGGATTCAGCGGCCCGTTGGTGGGTATTCCGCCGCGGTGACCGAGAGGGGGAACCAGGTGCTGATTGCGACGCGGGACGTGGCCGCGCCTTGCGAGCGGGTGTGGGAAGTGCTGGCCCAAGGGTGGACCTACACCCAGTGGGTGGTGGGCAACAGCCGCATGCGGGCCGTCGATCCGAATTGGCCGGAGCCCGGGTCCTCGATCAGGCACTCGATCGGGATTTGGCCGTTGGTGATCAACGACGCGACCGTGGTGGAGGAGAGCGAGCCGCCGCACAAGCTGGTGCTGTGCGCCCGCCTGGGGCCGCTGGGCGCCGCGCGGATCACGATGCTGCTGCACGAGACACCGCAGGGCTGCCGGGTGGAGATGATCGAGGTGCCCGTCGAAGGCCCGATGGGGGCCGTCCCCGATTCGGTCGCGTTGGCCGCGGCCTATCCGCGCAACAAGGAGTGCCTCTGGCGGCTGGGGGCCCTGGCGGAGCGCAAGGTGCCCAGCCAGGTGCAATGAGCGTGCGGGACACCGCCGACGCCGTCGTCATCGGGGCGGGACACCACGGCCTGGTCGCCGCCTCGATGCTCGCCGACGCGGGCTGGGACGTGTTGGTGCTGGAAGCCCAGCCCGAACCCGGCGGCGCGGTTCGCAGCGCCGAGCTCACGCCGGGATACATCACCGACCTGTTCAGCTCGTACTACCCGATGACGGTGGCCTCGCCGGCGATCGCCGCCCTGGGCCTGGAGGATCACGGCCTGCGCTGGTCGCACGCCCCGGTGGTGCTGGCGCATCCGCGCAGCGCGGCGGACGACGACCCGCCCAAGGTCTATCACGACCCGGCGCGCACCGCGGCGGAATTCGCCCGCCGGGTGCCCGCCGACGGCGAAAACTGGTGGCGCCTGGTTCATTTGTGGGAGCGGATCAAGGCGCCGCTGCTGGACGCCATGTTGGCGCCCTTCCCGCCCGTGCGCCCCCTGCTGCGGCTGCTGACCGGGCTCGGCACGTCGGACGCGCTCCGGGTGGCGCGCCTGCTGGTGCAGCCCGCCAACACCATGGCGAGTGAGCTGTTCGCCGGCGAAGCGCCGCGAGTGTTGTTGCTGGGCAACGCAATGCACGCCGACGTCCCGCCGGACGCGCCGATCAGCGGCGCCATGGGATTCCTGATGACGATGCTGGCCCAAGACTGCGGCTGGCCGGTGCCGGTCGGGGGCTCGGGGCAGTTGACGGCCGCCCTGGTCAACCGTGCCCGCTCCGCGGGCGCGCGAATCGAGTGCAACCAGAACGTGTCCCGCATCCAGGTGCGGGATGGCCGCGCGGTCGGGGTGATTACGGCCGAGGGGCGCACGGTCGCGGCGCGGCGGGCTATCGTCGCCGACGTGACGGCCCCGCGATTGTTCTGCGACATGCTGCCGCCGGATGCGTTGCCGCCCAAGCTGTTACGCGACCTCGAGCACTTCATCTGGGACCCACCGGTGGTGAAGGTCAACTACGCCGTGGGAGCGTCCGTTCCGTGGCGGGCGAAGAACCTGCAGGGCGTGGGCACCGTCCATCTGGGCGCCGACGGTGACGGGCTGGTCCGCTGGATGGCCGACCTGAACACCCGGGTGGTGCCCGAGCATCCCTTCATGTTGCTGGGCCAGACCACAACAGCCGATCCGACCAGGTCCCCGAACGGCACCGAAAGTGTCTGGGCCTACACGCATCTGCCGCGCAACGTGGCCGACGACGCGTCGGCCGATCGGCTCGCCGAGGCGGTGGACCGGGTGATCGAGGAACACGCGCCGGGTTTCGGTTCGGCGGTCGTGGACCGGTGCGTTCAGCGCCCGTCAGACCTGGAGGCCAGCGACGCCAACCTGCACATGGGTGCGCTCAACGGTGGCACGGCGCAACTGCAGCAGATGCTGATCTTTCGCCCGGCGCCCGGCATGGGCCGGGCCGAAACCCCGGTGCGGGGGCTGTATCTGGGCAGTGCGTCGGCCACCCCGGGCGGCTCGGTGCACGGCGCCTGCGGGCGCAACGCGGCCAACGCCGCGCTGGCGGCGGATGGCGCGACCGGCTGGCCGCGCCGGACGGTGCAGCGAGCCGTGTTCTCGGTGATGACGGGTAAGCGCTAGCCGTCGAACGTCACACTGGCGTGACGTTCGAGCGCCAGTGCCACCCTGGCGTGACGTTCGACGCGTCAGCTGAGGCGCTAGCCGTTTGCTAGCCCTTTTCGGCGATGTCCTCGAGCACCGCGAACATGGTGCGGGTCGGCACGCCGGTGCCGCCCTTGGGCGTGTATCCCCACGGGCCGCTGGTGTTGTACGCCGGGCCGGCCACATCGATGTGCGCCCAGCCGACGCCGTCGGCGACGAATTCGCGCAGGAACACCCCGGCCACCAGCATGCCGGCGAAGCGCTGGCCGCTGATGTTGGACAGGTCGGCCACCGTGGACTTCAGGTCGTCTTTGAGTTCGTCGGGCAGCGGCATCGGCCAGGCGTTCTCGCCCACCCGCTGCGAGATGGCGGCGACCCGGTCGCGGAACTCGTCGCTGCCCATCACCCCGGGGATCCGGGCGCCCAACGCCACCGTCTGGGCGCCGGTCAGCGTGGAGGTCTCGATCAGGTAGTCGGGGTTGTCCTCACACGCCCGCACGATGGCGTCGGCCAGGATGAGCCGGCCCTCGGCGTCGGTGTTCTGCACCTCGACGGTGATGCCGCCGTACTGCGTCAGCACGTCACCGGGCCGCTGCGCCGTGCCCGACGGCATGTTCTCGGCCATCGGCACGGTGGCGATCACGTCGATCGGCAACCGCAGCTGCGCGGCCAGCGCCACCGTGGCGATGACCGCGGCCGCGCCGCCCATGTCCGAGGTCATGTAGTGCATCGACGCCGCCGGCTTGATCGAGATGCCGCCGGTGTCGAACGTGATGCCCTTGCCGACGAGCGCGACCTTCTTCGCCTGCTTCGGCTTCTTGGCCAGCTTCGAGCCCCGGTGGGTCAGCCGCACCAGCCGCGGCGGCCGCGACGAACCCTGGCCGACGCCGATCACCCCGCCGTAGCCCGCCTTCTGCAGCGCCTTATCGTCGAGCACCTCCACCTCGAGGCCGACCGACTCACCCAAAGCCCTTGCGCGTCGGGCGAATTCGGCGGGAAAGAGGTGGCTCGGGGGTGTGTTGACGAAGTCGCGGGCGGTGGCGCTCGCGGTCGCCACGGCGGCGCCGTGCGCGCTGGCCGCTTTGGCGTCCTTCGAGGCGGACAGCACGGTGATCTTGCGCAGCCCGTTGTCTTTCGGCGCGGTCTTTCCGCTGCGGAAGTCGGTGAACCGGTAGCTGCCCAGGATCAGGCCCTCGACGGCCGCCGAGCAGACGTCGGCGCTGAAGTCGCCGGGCAGCGTCACGAACACCGCCTCGGCGGTGCCCAGCGACCGCGCCGCCACGCCGGCCGCGCGCCGGACGGTGTCGGCGGGCCACTCGGGTCGCGGCTTGCCCAGGCCGATCGTCAGCACGCTGGACACCGGCAGCGACGGCACGACCAGGCGGTGGACCTGCTCGCTGCCGCCGGTGGCGTCCAGTGCGCGCAGCCCGGACTCGATTTCGGTGACCGCCTCGGCCGGCAGCAGCGATTCGCCCGGGGCCACCGTCGCCCCCGGTCTGTCCTCGTCGCCGGTCGAGACGACGGGCACGATCAACACCGAAGAGCCCGCCCCGCGTTTCGGCAGCGATGTGGCGACGTTGACGGAGGGGCTGTCGTAGCTCAAATCGGCGGTCACGGGCATTCACCCTAATCGCCGGAGGCCGAGCCGAGACCGGCGGCGTCCCGACCGTGCAGCTCGAAGGCGATCGTGGGGGTGTCAAAACCTTTGAGCTCGAAGGGACCCCGCGGCGTCGCCGGCCAGTCCGGCAGGCGTTCGTGCAGCGCCGAATCGGCCAGGATCTGGCACGGGGCCGCGGCCCCGACCAGACGCGCCGCGAGGTTGACGGGGCTGCCGAAGTAGTCCCCGTTGATCGCCAGGACGGAGCCGAAGGCCAGGCCGGCGCGCACCTGCAGGCCCTCCTCGCGCGCCCGCGGATGGTTGACCAGGTCCACCGCCGCCTTGGCGAGGCGTTCGGGCGACGCGCTCACCCACATCACCTCGTCGCCGATGAACTTCACCACCCGGCCGCCGTCGCGATGCACCACGTCCGCGACGGTGCCGGCGAACTCGTTGAGCAACGCCGAAAGCTGCGCGGGGGTGAGCGCGCGGGTGAGCACGGTGAAACCGGACAGGTCCGCGAAACCGATGCCGCACACCACGCTTGCCGAGGTGTCGCGCAGGACGCCCTCGAAGTGGGTTCGGGCGCCGGTCAGATGATGCCGGTGGACGACGTCGATCAGCGCCGAAATCCGGGGGACGAACTCCGCCACCGCGCGGTACGCCTGCGCCGTGGCGAGTTCGTCGTTGGTGTAGGTCATCTGGATGTCCGGCGTCCCGGCCCGGATGGCCGTGGACTCGGCCTCCGCGAGCCGGGCCATCGCCGCGCCGAGCACCCGCAGCAATCCGAACGCGCCGTCCTCACCCACCACCGTCTTCAGGCCGACCCAGGTCGCCAGCGCGTCGACGTCGGCCTGGCTCAGCACCGGAACGTCGGGGCCGGCCACGGTGAGGCCGAGCAAACCCCACGCGTGGGTGACCTCCTCGGCCGTCAGGCCGAGTTGTTCGGCCGCTGTCGCGATCGTGTGGACCGGGCGCCCCGACCATTGCAGCACGTCACCGGCGAGGCCGAACAGCCGCCCACGCTGTTCGGCTTCCACCATCTCGTCGACGGTGAAGCCGAGTTCGTCCAGGTACTTGATCAGGTCGGCCCGCTCGCGCGCGTTCGCGATCCCGGCGGCCTCCAGCGCCGCGAAGTCCGGGGAATCGACCACCCACCCAAGTGTGCCAGCACCCGCGATTAGGGTGAACCGTCGTGACCGATGACCTACAGCATGGCCCGTTGGAAGACCGCCACCGCGCGTTGGGGGCCAGTTTCGCCGAGTTCAGCGGCTGGCTCATGCCCGTGTCGTATGCCGGCACCGTCAGCGAGCACAACGCCACCCGCAACGCGGTCGGTCTGTTCGACGTCAGCCACCTCGGCAAGGCGTTGATCCGCGGGCCGGGCGCCGCCGAATTCGTCAACTCGACGCTCACCAACGACTTGCGCCGCATCGGCCCGGGCAAGGCCCAATACACCTTGTGCTGCAACGAATCCGGCGGTGTCATCGACGACTTGATCGCCTACTACGTCGGCGACGACGAGATCTTCCTGGTGCCAAACGCCGCCAACACCGCCGCGGTGGTCGAGGCGCTGCAGGCGGCGGCCCCGACAGGTCTGACGATCACCAACGAGCACCGCTCGTACGCGGTGCTGGCGGTGCAAGGCCCGCGCGCGGCGGACGTGCTCGGCGGGCTGGGGCTGCCGACCGACATGGACTACATGGGCTACGCCGACGCCTCCTACGAGGGGGTGCCGGTGCGGGTGTGCCGGACCGGATACACCGGGGAGCACGGCTACGAGCTGCTGCCGCCCTGGGAATCCGCGGCGGTGGTGTTCGACGCGCTGGCCGCGGCGGTCGGCGCCGCCGGCGGCGAGCCCGCCGGCCTGGGCGCCCGCGACACGCTGCGCACCGAGATGGGCTATCCGCTGCACGGGCACGAACTGGCGCTGGACATTTCGCCGCTGCAGGCCCGATGCGGCTGGGCGATCGGATGGAAGAAGGACGCGTTCTTCGGCCGGGACGCGCTGCTGGCCGAGAAGGCGGCCGGGCCGCGACGGCTGCTGCGCGGATTGCGGATGGTCGGCCGCGGTGTGCTGCGGCCCGGTCTGACGGTGCTCGCCGGCGAGGCGCCGGTCGGGGTCACCACCTCGGGAACCTTCTCCCCGACGCTGCAAGTCGGCATCGCGCTGGCGCTCATCGACGCCGGCGCCGAGGTCGAGGACGGCCAGCGGGTCACCGTCGACATTCGCGGGCGCGCCGCGGAGTGCGAAGTCGTGCGGCCGCCCTTCGTCGAAGCGAAGACCCGTTAGTGCCGCCGCTTCAGATGAAAAGCCCGGTCGCAGGCGGATATACAATCGCCCCATGACCAGCGGCTCCCTCGAGTTCACGGTTTCGCGTTCGGCCAACCCCGCGACCGACGCCGAACGTGGATCCATCCTGGCCGAGCCCGGTTTCGGCAAGCACTTCACCGACCACATGGTGTCGATCGACTACGACGACGAGCGGGGCTGGCACGACGCGCGGGTCATCCCGTACGGCCCGATCGAACTCGACCCCTCGGCGATCGTGCTGCACTACGCGCAGGAGATCTTCGAAGGGCTCAAGGCGTACCGCTGGGCGGACGACTCGATCGTGTCGTTCCGCGCCGAGGCCAACGCCGCGCGGTTGCGGTCGTCGGCGCGGCGCCTCGCGATGCCCGAACTGCCCGACGAACTGTTCATGGGCTCGCTGTGCCAGCTCATTGCCGTCGACAAGCCCTGGGTCCCCGCGGCCGGCGGCGAAGATGCCTTGTATCTGCGCCCATTCATGATCGCCACCGAGCCCGGATTGGGCGTGCGGCCATCCAAGCGGTATCGGTACCTGCTGATCGCGTCACCGGCCGGCGCCTACTTCAAGGGCGGCATCAACCCCGTCACCGTCTGGGTGTCGACGGACTACGTGCGAGCCAGCCCGGGCGGCACCGGCGCGGCGAAGTTCGGCGGCAACTACGCCGCCTCGCTGCTGGCGCAGGCCGAGGCCGCCGCCCACCAGTGCGACCAGGTGGTGTGGCTGGACGCCGTCGAACGGCGCTTCGTCGAGGAGATGGGCGGCATGAACATCTTCTTCGTGTTCGGCAGCGGCGGGTCGGCGCGGTTGGTCACCCCGGAGCTGTCCGGTTCGCTGTTGCCGGGGATCACCCGGGATTCGTTGCTGCAGTTGGCAATTGACGCCGGTTTCTCGGTCGAGGAACGCAAGATCGACATCGACGAATGGCAGAAGAAGGCCGCCGCCGGCGAGATCACCGAGGTGTTCGCGTGCGGTACCGCCGCCGTCATCACCCCGGTCTCGAAGGTGAAGTACGGCGACACCGACTTCACCGTCGCCGACGGCCAGCCGGGCGAGGTGACGATGGCGCTGCGCGACACGCTGACCGGGATCCAGCGCGGGACGTTCGCCGACACCCACGGCTGGATGGCGCGGCTGGGCTAGGCCCTCGCCGGGTCGTCGGCCGTGAAGTTGGTTTCACGTTCGGCCGCGAGCGTGAAGATACTTCACACTCGCCGGCGAGCCGGGCGCTCGCCCGCTAGAACCGCACCAGCCCGGCGAGCGCCACGGCGCTCACCGTCGTGGTCAGCTCGATCGCCGCGCCCAGCACGTCGCCGGTGATGCCGCCGAATCGGCGCACGCAATGCCGCACCAGCACCGCGCCGCAGACCAGGCCCGCCAGCACCGCCACCGGCCCCTGCCACGCCCGCGGTCCGGCCGCCAGCGCGGCGACCAGCAGCGCGGCGACCCAGCCGGCCGCGACGGCCACCGGCTGGCTGCCCGCGACCCGCGCGCCCAGCGCGCTGCCCGCGGCCGCGGGCACCGACCGTCGGCTGGCCACCACCGCGGCCACCCGGCCGGCGGCGACCGCCACGGCGATGCCGGTGAGCCCCGGCCTGCCCGCCGCCCCGAGCGCCGCGAACGCCAGCCCCTGCAGCGTGACCGTCAAGGCGACGGCCGCCGCGCCGAACGGGCCGGTCGACCCGTCGCGCATCACCGCCAGGGCGCGCTCGGGCGGCCCGTAACAGCCCAACCCGTCGGCGGTGTCGGCGACACCATCGATGTGCAGGCCGCGGGTCGCCAACAGCAGCGCCGCGACCGCGAGCAGGCCCGAGAGCGCAGAGGACGGCCCGAAGGCGTGAGCCCCGCCCCACGTCACCGCGGCGGCGAGCGCACCAAGGCCTGCGCCAACCACGGGCAGCGCCGTCATGGCGCCGCGGCCCATCGCGGCACCGCGCGAACGGGGGACGGGCAGGACCGTGCCGAACGCGAAAGCCGTTGCCAGCGAACGCATCACGGCGGGGGAGCGGCCCGATCGGACACGCCGGCCTGGGTGAACGTGGCCATCGACGACAGCGTCGCCACCGCGGCGCGCAGCACCGGCAGCGCCAGCGCCGCGCCGCTGCCCTCGCCCAACCGCATCCGCAGGTCCAGGATCGGCTCGAGGCCGAGCTCGGTCAGCGCCAGCGCATGACCGGGCTCGGTGGACCGATGGCCGGCCTGCCACCACAGCCGGGCGTTGGGCGCCAGCCGCTCGGCCACCAGGGCGGCGGCCGTCACCGCCATCCCGTCGAGCAGCAGCGGGGTGCGCCGCACCGCGGCCTGCGCGCAGAAGCCCGCCATCGCGGCAAGGTCGGCGCCGCCCCCGCAGCGCAGCAACGCCACCGGGTCCGGCAGCACGCGCGACGTCCGGAACAGGGCGTCGCGCACCGCGGCCGTCTTGCGCGCCCAGCCGGCGTCGTCGATCCCGGTGCCGAAGCCCACCACCGCGACCGGCTCCGCGTTCGTCAGCGCCGCCACCAATACCGCGGCCGGGGTGGTGTTCCCGATGCCCATGTCCCCGGCGATCAGCAGGTCGGCCCCGGCGTCGACCTCCTCGTCGGCGATGGCCCGGCCCGCGGCGATCGCGGCGAGGGTCTCGGCTTCGGACAACGCGTCCTCGACGGCGATGTCGCCGCTGCCGCGCCGCACCTTGTGGGCGCCGATCCGGTCCGCCGGTGCGTCACCGTCAACCGCCAGGTCCGCGACGCGCACGGTCGCGCCGGCGAGGTCGGCCAGCACATTGATGGCCGCGCCGCCGGCCTCGAAGTTGGCGACCATCTGCGCGGTCACCTCCGGCGGGTAGGCCGACACCCCGGACCGCGCCACACCGTGGTCACCCGCGAACACCACCACCCGGGCGCGTTCGAATTGCCTTGGTGGGCAATGCCCTTGGCACGACGCGATCCACACCGACAGGTCTTCGAGGCGTCCCAGCGCCCCCCGCGGCTTGGTCAGTTCGTCCTGGCGGGCGCGGGCGGCGGCGGCGAAGCCCGCGTCGGGCGGCGACACCGGGGCGAACTCCATCACGTCACCGACGGCTTGATCGGCACCGCCTGCCCGGCGACCACCAGCACCACCCGGTCGCAGAGCTCGGCGACGCGCTGGTTGAGGCTGCCCAATTCGTCGGCGAACCGGCGCCCGGACGCGGTGGGCGGCACGACGGTCAGCCCGACCTCGGGGCTGACCAGCACCAGCGTGGAGTTGAAGGCGCCGACGGCGGCGAGCATGGCTTCGATGGGCGCCGCGACCGACCCGCCGTCCCACCCGTGGTGGCGGTCCAGCGTGCCGGTGAGCCAGGAGCCCAGGTCGTCGACGAGGGTCGGGGTGTCCGGCGCCGCGCGCAATTGGCCTGCGATGTCGCCGGTTTCGACCGTCGACCAATGGCCGGGCCGGCGGCCGCGGTGCTCGGCGACGCGGTCCGCCCAGCCCGCATCGTCGTCGCCGGCCGGGCCGGGGGCCAGATAACAAACCGGCCGGCCCGCCGGCAGCGTCGCGGCGATGGCGTCCTCGGCCCACCGGGATTTGCCCGATCGGATCCCGCCGAGCACCAGCGTGCGCACCGCGCTCAGGCGGGCCTACTTGACATCGGCGCCGCGCTTGACTTGGGGCCGCGGGGTCCGCAGCCGTCGCATCTGCGAGGCCCGGCTGGCGGCGTACAGGCCCAGCTTCCAACGGCTTTCGGTGTTGTCCGGGAACTTCGCGTCCACCAGCTTGCTCACCCTGCGGCCCAGCAGCAGCCCGTCGACCAGCATCACCGCCATCAGCAGCAGCATCGCCGGGGAGACGTAGAGCTGCAGCTGCGGGGTGGTGAACAGGGCGAACATCAAGAACAGCGTCGCCGGCATGAACAGGCCCAGCAGGTTGCGCCGGGCGTCCACCACGTCGCGCACGTAGCGCCGGACCGGGCCCTTGTCGCGCGGCAGCAGGTACGCCTCGTCGCCGGCCATCATGCGTTCCCGGCGATCGGTCATCTTGGCGCGGTTGGCGGCCCGGTCGGCCCTGCGCTCTTCGCGGCTGAGCTTGGGACCGGCCATCGATTTGCGGCGGGCCCGCGCCTCGGACGCGGTCATCGGTGCGGGCGCGACCGGACCCTTCCGCGCGGTGCGCCGCGCCTCGTTGCGCTTCGGCGTGGGCCGGCCCTTGGGGCTCGTCCCACGCCCGCCACGCGACGTCGTCTCGGGGGCGCCGCCGGCATCGAGCGCGGCAGCGCCCTCGTCAAGGTCCTCGTCCTGGCCCTTCTTACGGCCCATCAACTTCACAGAGGCCAGGTTACTTCGCGAATGAGCCGCCCCGGAATTGGCTTGGAATGCCTTGCTATTAGACCTGCGTCAGCGCCTCGGTTGGCCCTACTCTTACCAGTGATGAACGGCTGCCTGTGATGGACGACGGCACCATGGCCTCGGATGATGCTGCTTTGGGCCTCGCTCCCGGCCGTCTGCAGCTGCCGGCCATGCTCGTCCTGGTCGCCCCCGATTGTTACGGCGACAGCATGACGGCCGTGGAGGCCGCCGCGGCCATTGCGACGGGGTGGACCCGATGCCGGCCGGGCGATCGGTTCATCGTCGCCCCGCAGTCCGACGGCGGCCCCGGATTCGTCGAGGTGCTCGCCAGCCGGCTGGGCAAGGCCCGGCGGCTGCGGGTGTCCGGTCCGCTGTCCACCATGGTCGAGGCCGCGTGGGTGTTCGACCCCGCCACGACGACCGCCTATCTGGAATGCGCGCAGGCGTGCGGCCTGGCCCTACTGGGCGGTCCGCCCACCCCGGAGACGGCGATGGCGGCCCACAGCAGGGGAGTGGGGCAGCTGATCGCCGAGGCGCTGCGGGCCGGGGCGACGCGCATCGTGGTCGGGCTGGGCGGCAGCGCCTGCACCGACGGCGGGCAGGGCATGATCGCCGAACTCGGCGGCCTGGACTCCGCCCGTCGCCAGCTGGCCAACGTGGAGCTCATCGCCGCCTCCGACACCGAATACCCGCTGCTCGGGCCCTGGGGTGCGGCCAGGGTCTTCGGCCCGCAGAAGGGCGCGGACACGGTCACCGTCGCCGCGTTGGAGGTCCGCCTGCAGGCGTGGGCGCTGATCCTGGAAGCGGTCGCCGGCCGCGACGTGAGCTCCGAACCGGGCGCGGCCGCGGCCGGCGGCATCGGCGCCGGGCTGCTGGCGCTGGGCGGCCGGTGCGAGTCGGGCGCGGCGATCATCGCCCATCACACCCGCCTGGCCGACGACCTGGACATGGCGGAGCTGATCGTCACCGGGGAGGGCCGGTTCGACGAGCAGTCGCTGCACGGCAAGGTGGTGGGCTATCTCGCCGACGCCGCCCGGCCGCGGGGAGTGCCGGTGATCGTGCTGGCCGGCCAGGTGGGACTGGACAACGCCACGGTCCGGTCGGCGGGCATCATGGCCGCCCTTTCCATCGCCGAGCACGCCGGCTCGGTGCGGCTGGCGCAGGCCGACGCGGCCAATCAGCTCATGGGTCTGGCATCCGTCGTGGCCTCGCGACTCGGGAATAGCGGTCCTGCAAGGTACCGTTGAGCTAGTGGACTTTCTCGGGCCCAGCCTGAAGACCCAGCCAACGAGAGGCATGTAGGAGAAGCAATGACGGTGCAAAACGAGTCGAACGCCAAGACGCACGGCGTGATCCTGACCGAGGCCGCCGCCACCAAGGCAAAGTCCCTGCTCGACCAGGAGGGGCGGGACGACCTGGCGTTGCGGATCGCGGTCCAGCCTGGCGGGTGCGCAGGCCTGCGCTACAACCTCTTCTTCGACGACCGGACGCTCGACGGCGACCTGACCGCGGACTTCGGCGGCGTGACGTTGACGGTCGACCGGATGAGCGCGCCGTACGTGGAGGGCGCGTCCATCGACTTCGTCGACACCATCGAGAAGCAGGGCTTCACGATCGACAACCCCAACGCCACCGGGTCCTGCGCCTGCGGCGACTCGTTCAACTGACCGGGTAACGCCCGCTCAGTACGAGCCGCCGGTGCGCAGCACGTACGAGCACACCATGATCTGGCCCCGCTGGAACAGCAGCTGGGCGACGCCCTGCAGTTCACCGCGCATCGGGCCCCCCGCCGCGGGCGACGCCTTCATCGTGAACAGCGCCTGGGCCTGGTACTGCGACAGGTAGACGATCTTGTCGATCGAGGTCACCTCGACCTCGGAGAACTGCTTGCGGAACGCGTCGCTGCTCAACTTGGCCAGCGCCTGGTCGGACCGTTTGTCGCGGACGCCGTCGTACATGCCGCACAGCGCGTTGCGTTCGATCTCCTCGATGTCGCGGTGATCCAAGGCGTCCAGATACCCCTGGATCGCCGTCTTGGCGGCGCCCTCGGAGAACGTGGCGCCGGTGTTGGCCCCGTTGGTGCGCACGCCGTAGACGATCGCCACGGTCAGGGCCGCCACCAGGGCCACGGCCAACAGCAGGCCGATGATCAACCGCCGCTTGGACCGCCGCTGCGGGTAGGGCATCGGCGGCGGTGCCTGCCCGGCATAATTGGCGGGGGCCGCGCCACCGGCGCGGGGGTCGTCGGGAAACTCGAGCGGCTGAGACTCCGCTGGCTCGGGTCCGCTGCCGCCGACGGTGTGGTTCGGCGAGTGCGGACCTGCCATCGTGGTCTCCTACGGTGGTAGACGGGACGTATCGACGGGCTGGGTGCGGTATACCCCGACCGAGCATCGTGTCCCGGCGACTTGAGCGAGTTCCCTAGGGAGGCTAGCGCACCGCTTCGCGCCGACGGTGGACACAGCAACGGTCCAGGCGCGTGCGTAAGCTAGATAACCTTACTAACGAAGGGCGGAGACATTCGTGACGATCGCGGTGACAGGTTCGATTGCGACCGACAATTTGATGCGGTTCCCCGGCAAGTTTTCCGAACACCTGCTGGCTGAGCATCTGCAGAAGGTATCGCTCAGTTTTCTGGTCGACGACCTGGTGATCCACCGCGGCGGCGTGGCGGGCAACATCGCCTACGCCATCGGCGTGCTCGGCGGTGACGTGGCGCTGGTCGGCGCGGCCGGCGACGACTTCGACGACTACCGGCACTGGCTGCAGTCGCACAACGTCAACTGCGACAACGTGCTCATCTCGAAGACGGCGCACACCGCGCGCTTCACCTGCACCACCGACGAGGACATGGCCCAGATCGCGTCGTTCTACCCCGGCGCGATGTCGGAGGCCCGCAACATCAAGCTCGCCGACGTGGTGTCGTCCATCGGCGAGCCGGACCTGGTGATCATCGGGGCGAACGACCCTGACGCGATGGTGGTGCACACCGAGGAGTGCCGCAAGCTGGGCCTGGCCTTCGCCGCCGACCCGTCCCAGCAGCTGCCCCGCCTGTCCGGTGACGAGATCGACAAGCTCGTCGACGGGGCCGCCTACCTGTTCACCAACGACTACGAGTGGGAGCTGCTGCTCAACAAGACCGGCTGGTCGGAAGCCGACGTGCAGGGCAAGGTCGGGCTGCGGGTGACCACGCTGGGACCCAAGGGCGTCGACATCGTCGAGCCCGACGGCACGACGACCCACGTCGACGTGGTGCCCGAAACCAGCCAGACCGACCCCACCGGCGTCGGCGACGCGTTCCGCGCGGGCTTCCTCACCGGACGCAGCGCCGGCCTGAGCCTGGAACGCTCCGCGCAGCTGGGTTCGCTGGTCGCCGTGCTGGTGCTGGAATCCACCGGAACGCAGAACTGGGACTGGAACCGCGAGACCGCGGTGAGCCGGTTGGCGGGCGCCTACGGCGACGACGCGGCCAACGAGATCGCCGCGGTGCTGGCCTGAACCTGGCCGCCTAATCGAGTGTGCGCTCTTGGCTTCGCGCGTGCGCTGAGGGCGCGAAATTCGAGAAATCTCCGCCCAGGACGCACGCTCGAAGCCCTCATCGCACGCTCTTCGTAAAGCCGACGGCCTCAGAGCTGGAGGGGATGCGG
>NZ_LZJA01000057.1:0-22387 GCF_001666785.1 Mycobacterium sp. E3305
GCTGGATCCCCTCACTCCAGCGGCGGCCTTTTTGTATGCCCGTCTGTGCCCGATTGACCGCGCCCAATCAAAAGCCCCGCTCCCATTTCGGAAGCGGGGCTTTTGATCTGCCTGTCAGAAGGCGGCTTCGTCGAGCTCCATGATGTCGTTGTCCAGCGTCTCGATCACCTCGCGGGTGCTGGCCAGCAGCGGCAGGAAGTTCTTCGCGAAGAACGAGGCCACCGCGACCTTGCCCTCGTAGAAGGACCGCTCGTCGCCGCTGGCGCCGGCGTCCAGCGCCTGCACGGCCACCGCGGCCTGCTGCTGCAGCAACCAGCCGATGACGAGGTCGCCGACACTCATCAGGAAGCGCACCGATCCCAGGCCCACCTTGTAGAGGCTGGTCACGTCCTCCTGCGCCGCCATCAGGTAGCCGGTCAGCGTGGCCGCCATCGCCTGGACGTCGGCCAGGGCCTTCGCCAGCAGCTCGCGCTCGGACTTCAGCCGGCCGTTGCCGGACTCGCTGTCCACGAACTTCTGGATCTCACCCGACACGTGGGCCAGCGCCACACCCTTGTCGCGGACGATCTTGCGGAAGAAGAAGTCCTGCGCCTGGATGGCCGTGGTGCCCTCGTAGAGGGAGTCGATCTTGGCGTCCCTGATGTACTGCTCGATCGGGTAGTCCTGCAGGAAGCCGGATCCACCGAAGGTCTGCAGGCTCTCGGTCAGCTTGGCGTAGGCCTGCTCGGAACCGACACCCTTGACCACCGGCAGCATCAGGTCGTTGACCTTCACGGCCAGCTCGGCGTCGACGCCGTGCACCGCCTCGGCGACCGCCGCGTCCTGGTAGGTCGCGGTGTAGAGGTACAGCGCACGCAGACCCTCGGCGTAGGCCTTCTGGGTCATCAGCGACCGGCGTACGTCGGGGTGGTGCGTGATGGTCACCCGCGGGGCGGTCTTGTCCGTCATCTGGGTCATGTCGGCGCCCTGCACGCGCGACTTGGCGTACTCGAGCGCGTTCAGGTAGCCCGTCGACAGGGTGGCGATGGCCTTGGTGCCGACCATCATCCGGGCCTGCTCGATGACCTCGAACATCTGCGCGATGCCGTTGTGCACCTCGCCGACCAGCCAGCCCTTGGCGGGCACGTCGTGCTGGCCGAAGGACAGCTCACAGGTGGCCGAAACCTTCAGGCCCATCTTGTGCTCGACGTTGGTCACGAAGACGCCGTTGCGCTCGCCCAGCTCGCCGGTCTCGAAATCGAACAGGAACTTGGGCACGAAGAACAGCGACAGGCCCTTGGTGCCCGGACCCGCGCCCTCGGGACGCGCCAGCACCAGGTGGAAGATGTTCTCGAACAGGTCGCCGGAGTCGGCCGAGGTGATGAACCGCTTCACGCCCTCGATGTGCCACGAGCCGTCGTCCTGCTTGATCGCCTTGGTGCGGCCCGCACCGACGTCGGAACCGGCGTCCGGCTCGGTCAGCACCATGGTGGAACCCCATCCGCGCTCGGCGCAGATCACGGCCCACTTCTTCTGCTCCTCGGTACCGAGGTGGTAGAGGATGTTGGCGAACCCGGCGCCGCCGCCGTACATCCAGACGGCGGGGTTGGCGCCGAGCAGATGCTCGTGCAGCGCCCACACCAGGGCCCGGGGCATCGGCATCCCGCCCAGAACCTCGTCGATGCCGACCTTGTCCCAACCGGCCTCGGTGACCGCGCGCACCGACTTCTTGAAGGACTCCGGCAGCGTCACCGAGTGGGTCTTCGGGTCGAAGACCGGCGGGTTGCGGTCACCCTCGACGAACGACTCGGCGATGGGCCCCTCGGCCAGCCGGCTGATCTCTGACAACATCTCGCGCGCGGTGTCGACGTCCAGATCGCTGTAGTCGCCGGCGCCCAAAGCCTTTTCAACGCCCAGGACCTCGAACAGGTTGAAGACCTGGTCACGGACGTTGCTCTTGTAGTGGCTCACTACGGTTCCTCCTCGTTGAGAATGCCACCTTGTGGTTGGGTACTACTTCTAAGTTACCCACCAGTAACACCGCTAAAATATCGCTCTCGGACAGTTCAACGCAAGTCAATGTGAGCTAAATTTCATCGTCTAATTAACCAACCGGTTGGGAAGCCCGCGCGGTAGGCCTGACCTGCGGCGATAACGAAACGGATCTCAAACTATGGGATGCATCACCTCCCTGCCCGTAGTGGATCTGCGCACGTCGGCGGCCGAATTGCGGCGGGGGTTGCGCGAGGCCGCGCACGAGGTGGGCTTCTTCTACCTGACCGGCCACGGTGTGCCCGGCGAGCTCTCCCGCAGGCTGCTGGAGGCGGCACGCAGGCTGTTCGAGCTCTCCGACGCCGAGAAGGACGCAGTCGCCATGGTCCGTAGCCCGCATTTCCGCGGCTATACCCAGCTGGGTGGCGAGCTGACCCGCGGCCGGGTGGACTGGCGGGAGCAGATCGACATCGGGCCGGAACGCGCCCCGGTCGGCGGCCCCGGCAGGCCCGACTACCTGTGGTTGCAGGGGCCCAACCAGTGGCCGGCGTCATTGCCCGAGCTGCCCGGCATCATCGCCGACTGGGACGCCGCGCTGTCCGGGGTGGCCCGCACCCTGCTCCGGCACTGGGCGGCCTCCCTGGGCAGTCCGCCGGGCGTGTTCGAGCCGGCCTTCGCCGAGACGCCCGCCACCCTGATCAAGATCGTGCGCTATCCGCGAAGCGGGGCCTCGCCGCAGGGCGTGGGCCCGCACAAGGACTCCGGAGTGCTGACGCTGTTGCTGGCCGAGCCGGGCAGCAGCGGTCTGCAGGTCCGCCGGCCCGGCGCCCGGGAGTGGATCGACGTGCCGCCCACCGACGGCGCATTCGTCGTCAACATCGGTGAGCTGCTCGAGGTGGCGACCGGGGGCTACCTGCGGGCCACCGAGCACCGGGTGACCCTGGACGGGCAGCGGGCGGATCGCATCTCGGTGCCGTACTTCTTCAACCCGCGCCTGGACGCGCAGATCCCCGTGTTGACGCTGCCCCCGGAACTGCGGGCGCGCGCCGGCCGCGTGGCCGACCCGGCGGATCCCATCTTCTCCGTCTACGGCCGCAACGCTTGGAAGAGCCGGTTGCGCGCGCACCCCGATGTGGCTTCAGCGCACGGGTATTCGGCAGGTAGGGTCGGGGACGAGAATCCCGTTCTCGGCTCAAGGGGCGAATGAATTCCGGTGAACTCGCACACGAACCTGACACCGTCCACACTTCGCGAGGCCTTCGGCCACTTCCCCTCGGGGGTGGTGGCCATCGCCGCCGAAGTCCAGGGCACCCGGGAGGGCCTGGCGGCCAGTACCTTTGTGCCCGTCTCACTGGACCCGCCGCTCGTGTCGTTCTGCGTGCAGAACACGTCGACGACGTGGCCCAAGCTCAAAGACCTGCCCATGCTGGGCATCAGCGTGCTCGGCGAGGCCCATGACGAGGCCGCGCGAACGCTGGCCGCCAAGACCGGCGACCGGTTCGCCGGCCTGGAGACGGAATCGCGGGAGAGCGGCGCGGTGTTCATCAAGGGCACCGGCCTGTGGCTGGAGAGCGCGATCGAACAGCTGATCCCGGCCGGGGATCACACCATCGTGGTGCTCCGGGTCAACGAAGTCACCATCGACGCCGACGTCGCGCCGATCGTGTTCCATCGCAGCGTGTTTCGGCGCCTCGGCGCCTGAACACCGCTACGGGCGGCGGCCGAGCTCCGCCCGGAAGCCCGCTATCCGCTGCTCGATCTCGGCGGCGTCGTCGTCCCGGCCTTCCTTGTGCGCAAGGTCGGCGCGGGCCGAGAGCTCCCGGATCGCCGTTCGAATTTCATTGACGCTGGTGGTTTCTCGCATATCTCCCACGCTGCCTTCAGGTTGGGTTGCTATGCGGGTACCCGGCGCCTCGGACGGGCTAACGCCCGGTCAGCGCCGGAACAGCTTGTTGCCCAGCCACACCACCGGGTCGTATTTGCGGTCGGCGACCCGCTCTTTCATCGGGATCAGCGCGTTGTCGGTGATCTTGATGTTCTCGGGGCAGACCTCGGTGCAGCACTTGGTGATGTTGCAGTAGCCGAGGCCGTGTTGCTCCTGCGCCTGGTTGCGCCGGTCCATCGTGTCCAGCGGATGCATCTCGAGTTCGGCGATCCGCATCAGGAAGCGCGGTCCGGCGAACGCCTTCTTGTTCTCCTCGTGGTCGCGGACCACGTGGCACACGTTCTGGCACAGGAAGCACTCGATGCACTTACGGAATTCCTGCGAGCGCTGCACGTCCTCCTGGGCCATCCGGTACTCGCCGGGCTGCAGATCCTTCGGCGGCGCGAAGGCGGGGATCTCGCGGGCCTTCTCGTAGTTGAAGGAGACGTCGGTGACCAGGTCGCGGATCACCGGGAACGTCCGCAGCGGCGTCACCGTCACCACCTCGTCCTCGGCGAATGTCGACATCCGGGTCATGCACAGCAACCGCGGGACGCCGTTGATCTCCGCCGAGCAGGAACCGCACTTGCCCGCCTTGCAGTTCCACCGCACCGCGAGGTCGGGCGTCTGGGTCTGTTGCAGGCGATGGATGATGTCGAGCACCACCTCGCCCTCGTTGACCTCCACCGTGAAGTCCTGCAGCGCGCCGTCGGCATCGTCACCGCGCCACACACGCATGGTCGCGTTGTAGGTCATTAGCCTCTCCGTCCTGGATGCTCGGCCAGCTCATCGTCGGTGTAGTACTTCTCCAGCTCGGAGATCTCGAAGAGCTCCAGCAGATCGGATCGCATCGGCACCTGATCCTTGCGGGTGATGCTGATGTCCGGGATCACCTCGTCGCCGCCGGCGGCCTGGCAGACCAGCAGCACCTTGCGCCACGACGAATCCATCGACGGATGGTCGTCGCGGGTGTGGCCGCCGCGGCTTTCGGTGCGCTCCAGCGCCGCCTTGGCGACGCACTCGCTGACCAGCAGCATGTTGCGCAGGTCGATGGCCAGGTTCCAGCCCGGGTTGTACCGCCGTCCGCCGTCCACGTGCAGGTTCTTGAACCGCTCGCGCAGATTGTCGAGCCGGGCCAGCGCCTCGGACACCTCGTCCGCCTTGCGGATGATGCCGACCAGGTCGTTCATCGACTGCTGCAGCTCGAGCTGCAGCGTGTAGGGGTTCTCCGCCGGGGCGCCGTTGGGCGGTGCCTCGAAGGGGGACAGCGCCCGCTGCGCCGCGGTCTCGACGGCCTCGGCCGAGATCGTCGGACGGCTGCTCAGCGCCCGCACGTAGTCGGCCGCGCCCAGGCCGGCGCGCCGGCCGAAGACCAGCAGGTCCGAAAGCGAGTTGCCGCCCAGGCGGTTGGAGCCGTGCATGCCGCCGGAGCACTCGCCCGCGGCGAACAGGCCCGGCACGGTGGCCGCGCCGGTGTCGGCGTCGACCTCGACGCCGCCCATCACGTAGTGGCAGGTGGGCCCGACTTCCATCGGCTCCTTGGTGATGTCGACGCCGGCCAGCTCCTTGAACTGGTGGTACATCGACGGCAGGCGCCGCTTGATCTCCTCGGGCGTCAGCCGGGACGCGATGTCGAGGAACACGCCGCCGTGCGGGCTGCCGCGGCCGGCCTTGACCTCCGAGTTGATCGCGCGCGCGACCTCATCGCGGGGCAGCAGGTCGGGGGTGCGGCGGGCCGAGTCGTTGTCCTTGAGCCACTGGTCGGCCTCTTGTTCGGTCTCGGCGTACTGGCCCTTGAACACCGGTGGGATGTAGTCGAACATGAACCGCTTGTTGTCGGAGTTCTTCAGCACCCCGCCGTCACCGCGGACGCCCTCGGTGACGAGGATCCCCTTCACGCTGGGCGGCCACACCATGCCCGTCGGGTGGAACTGGACGAACTCCATGTTGATCAGCGACGCACCCGCCCGCAGCGCCAGCGCGTGCCCGTCGCCGGTGTACTCCCACGAGTTCGAGGTGACCTTGAACGACTTGCCGATGCCGCCGGTGGCGAGCACCACCGCGGGCGCCTCGAACAGGACGAACTGACCCGTCTCGCGCCAGTAGCCGAACGCGCCGGCGATCGCGTCACCGTCCTTGACCAGTTCGGTGATGGTGCACTCGGCGAACACCTTGATCCGCGCCTCGTAGTCGCCGAGCTCGGCGAAATCCTCCTGCTGCAGCGAGACGATCTTCTGCTGCATGGTCCGGATCAGCTCCAGGCCGGTGCGGTCACCGACGTGCGCCAGGCGCGGGTAGGTGTGCCCGCCGAAGTTGCGCTGGCTGATCTTGCCGTCCTTGAGGCGATCGAACAGCGCCCCATAGGTTTCCAGCTCCCAGACGCGGTCCGGCGCCTCCTTGGCGTGCAGCTCGGCCATCCGCCAGTTGTTGAGGAACTTCCCACCGCGCATCGTGTCGCCGAAGTGGGTCTTCCAGTTGTCCTTGGGGTTGGTGTTGCCCATCGACGCCGCGCACCCGCCCTCGGCCATCACCGTGTGGGCCTTGCCGAACAGCGACTTGCACACCACCGCGACCTTGAGGCCGCGTTCCCGCGCCTCGATGACCGCGCGCAGCCCCGCGCCGCCGGCGCCGATGACGACTACGTCGTAGCCATGCCGCTCGACCTCAACCATGAAAACCCTCGCTAGCTAAGTCCGGAATTGTTGTTCGAATGGCTTCTCAGCCAACAAATCTCAGGTCAGGGATGGTGTTGCTGGCCACCAGCGCGATGTAGAAGTCGGTGAGCATCAGGGTGCCCAGCGTGACCCAGGCGTACAGCTTGTGCCGGGTGTTGATCTTGCTGACCTGGGTCCAGATCCAGTACCGCACAGGGTGCTTGGAGAAGTGCTTGAGCCGCCCGCCGGTGACGTGCCGGCAGGAATGGCAGGACAGCGTGTAGACCCACAGCATGATGACGTTGCCCACCATGATCAGGTTGCCGAGGCCGAACCCGAAGCCGTGCGGGCCCGAGTCGGAGTGGAAACCGATGATCGCGTCGTAGGTGTTGATCACCGAGATGATGCCGGCGATGTAGAAGAAGTACCGGTGGCTGTTCTGGACGATCAGGGGGAACCTGGTCTCGCCGGTGTAGTGGACACGCGGCTCGGCCACCGCGCAGGCGCTGGGGGACTGCCACACCGTCCGGTAGTAGGCGCCGCGGTAGTAATAGCAGGTGAGCCGGAACAGCAGCAGGAACGGCAGGGTCAGCGCCGCGTACGGCAACCACCACACGTCGGGCAAGATCTGGGGCCAGAAGTCGCCGGCCTCGCCGCAGGCCTTGCTCACGCAGGGTGAGTAGAACGGCGTCAGGTAGTGGTACTTGGGGACGAAGAAGTAATCCTGCTGGAACGCGCGCGCGGTCGCGTAGATGAGGAAGGCGGCGAAGCCCAAGTCGATCCGCAGCGGCGACATCCACCACCGGTCGGTGCGTAGGGTGCGTTGCGGGATGCGGGCGCGCGCGGGTGAAAAGACACCTGACGCAGGACGGTTCGCCGTGGGTGCGCTCATCTAGTGTTCCTCTTCGAACGGGCTGTTGGTCGAAGGGTACACAGAGAGCACCCCCTCATTTCCGGGGGGCTTGGGTTGTCCGCGGTTGTCAGGACCTGCTGTGACCCCCGACACCCTCGTCGTCGACATCGCGCCAGAAGTCGCTGTCGTACTGGGTGTCGGGAATGACGATCTTCTCGCCGGACTGCTGCACGGTGGCGCGCGCCAAGTCCAATTCGGACACGTCGGTGTCGAGCAGTTCGACGTCGGAGAGGATCCGGTCGGCATCGATCACGATCCGCCGCATCGCCGGGCTGTCGCCGTATCGACTCTTCAACGAGCCCACGCACCTCCGCAGGCCGCCGATCAGGTCGTGAAGTTCGGCGAGTTCAGTCGTGGTGCTCAACGGATCTCCTCGGGCAGACGGTGTTACGGATCACAGTACGCTTCCGAATACTATCCACCGCACAGCCTTGATGTCAGACGGAACACTTCGGGCGATCGAGGAGCAAACACCTCATGAGCGGTCAAACCGTCGCCGAGCGGGCCACGGCGCTGCTCGCTCTGCATCGGCCCGGCGACCCGGTGATCCTGCCGACCGTGTGGGACGCGTGGTCGGCCCGCCTCGCAGTCGACGCGGGTTTCGCCGCCCTGACGGTGGGCAGCCACCCACTGGCGGACTCGATCGGCAAACCGGACGGGGAGGGCATGTCGTTCGACGACGTGCTGACGCGCGTCTCTCAGATCACCGACGCGGTCGACGCCCCGGTGTCGGTCGACGTCGAATCCGGCTACGGGCTCGCCGCCGAGCGCCTGATCGACGGCCTGCTGGGCGTCGGCGCGGTCGGCCTCAACATCGAGGACACCGTGCACTCCGAGGGCAAGCGGCTGCGGTCCGCCGGCGAGCACGCCGAACTGGTGGGGGCGTTGCGGTCGGCCGCCGACGCGGCCGGGGTGCACGTCGTGATCAACGCCCGCACGGACCTGTTCCTGCGCCAGGACGGTGACGCGTCGGACCGGGTCGACAGGGCCGTCGCGCGGCTGACCCAGGCGGCGGACGCGGGCGCCGACGTGTTGTACCCGGTCGGTCGCCACGACCCGGATACCTTGCGCCGCTTGGCCGCAGAGCTGCCGCTGCCGGTCAACGCGATCGCGCTGCCCGACCAGGACGACCCGTCGACGTTCGGGCCGCTGGGCGTGGCGCGAATCAGCTTCGGCCCGTTCTTCCAGGCCGCGCTGGGCGGCCGGGCGAAGGAACTGCTGGCCCGCTGGGGCTGATCCGCGCCGAACACGCTGTGGCGCAAGCGAATCCGGCGGGGCCACTGACCCCGCCGGCTCGTTGCCTACTTTTTACTTGGTGATCTCGATGCGCTGCGCCTGGCTGCCGGCGTAGGCGCCGGTGACCCGCACGGTGAGGACCCCGGCGTCGTAGGAAGCCGTGATCGCGTCTCCCGTGACGTGGGCGGGCAGGGCGAAGGACCGGCGGAAGGAGCCGTACCGGACCTCGCGCAGGGTGCGCCCGTCCTTCTCCTCAGAGTGCTCATCCCGGCGTTCGCCGTGGATGACGAGGCGGCCGCGGTCCACCTCCACGTTGACGTCCTTCTCGACGTCAACGCCGGGGAGTTCGACCCGTACGATCGCGTCCTCGCCGTCCTTGACGATCTCCGCGGCGGGGTTGAAACCGCTGGTCACCGGCTTGTACCAATCCGATGCGGCGGCGGGGCCGAAAAAGTCGCGCAACCACCGGTCGGTGTTCCAGGCTGGCCGCGACCACAATGCGACGTTACTCATGGCGATCTCCTTGTGCTTCCTTGAGCTTTGTTGTGGGTTTGCTGTGTCCGGCGCCCTTCTGGCCGGCTACAAGAGGAAACATGAGTCGACCACGCTAAAGTTCCACCTAGGCGTTCGCCGTGGGCGAACGAATATTCACAAGGCCCCCTGTGAGTTGTGAGATCCTCGTCATAGGACCGTCACATTGAGCGAAATCGCGGTAATTTCCGGCCGCTAATCTCAAAGCCATGGCTGCAGACGGGATTTCGCGCGCGCACTGTGCGGGCCGTCACATTGTCGTAGTCGGGCACGGCATGGTGGGGCACCGGCTGGTCGAGGCGCTCCGCGCGCGCGACACCGAAGGATTGTGGCGTATCACGGTTTTCGCCGAGGAGGCGGACGCGGCTTACGACCGCGTCGGGCTGACCTCGTACACCGAAAGCTGGGACCGCAAGCTGCTGGCGCTGCCGGGCAACGACTACGCGGGTGACGAACAGGTTCGATTGGTACTGAATGCTCGCGTTACCGAAATCGACCGCGACGCGAAGGCGGTGGTGACGGCCGACGGGCAGCGGCACGGCTACGACACGCTGGTGCTGGCCACCGGGTCGTATGCTTTCGTCCCGCCGGTGCCGGGCCACGACCTGCCGGCGTGCCACGTATACCGCACGCTGGACGACCTCGACGCCATCCGGGCCGACGCCCAGCGGACGGTAGACGCCGGTCGCGCCCCCGCGGGCGTGGTGATCGGCGGCGGCCTGCTGGGTCTGGAAGCCGCTAATGCGCTGCGCCAGTTCGGCTTGCGGACGCACGTCGTCGAGATGATGCCGCGGTTGATGGCCCAGCAGATCGACGAGGGCGGCGGCGCCTTGCTGGCCAAGATGATCGGTGAGCTGGGCATCGCGGTCCATGTGGGCACCGGTACCGAATCGATCGAGGCGATCGACCACTCGGACGGGGTGTCGTCGGTGCGGGTGCGCCTGACCGACGGCGAGGTCATCGACGCCGGGCTGGTCATCTTCGCGGCCGGCATCCGGCCGCGCGACGAACTGGCCAGGGCGGCGGGCTTGGAGCTTGCCGAACGCGGCGGTGTGCTCACCGACTTGGCATGCCGCACAAGCGATCCGGACATCTACGCGGTCGGCGAGGTCGCCGCGATCCAGGGTCGCTGTTACGGCCTGGTGGGTCCCGGCTACACCTCCGCCGAGGTGGTGGCCGATCGCCTGCTGGACGGTGCCGCCGAGTTCGGCGAGGCCGACCTGTCGACCAAGCTCAAGCTGCTCGGCGTCGACGTCGCAAGCTTCGGCGACGCGATGGGGGTCACCGAGAACTGCCTCGAGGTCGCGATCAACGACGCGGTCAAGCGGACCTACGCCAAGCTGGTGTTGTCCGACGACGCGAAGACCCTGCTCGGCGGGGTCCTGGTGGGCGACGCCTCGGCGTACGGGGTGCTGCGGCCGATGGTCGGCAGCGAGTTGCCCGGCGATCCGCTCGCACTGATCGCGCCGGTATCCGGCGAGGCGCCGGCGCTCGGGGTCGGCGCGCTGCCGGATTCCGCGCAGATCTGCTCGTGCAACAACGTCACCAAGGGCGACCTGAAGTGCGCGATCGCCGACGGCTGCGCCGACGTGCCGTCGCTGAAGTCGTGCACCGCGGCCGGCACCTCGTGTGGGTCATGCGTGCCGCTGCTCAAGCAGCTGCTGGAAGCCGAGGGCGTGGAACAGTCCAAGGCGCTGTGCGAGCACTTCAGCCAGTCGCGGGCCGAGCTCTTCGAGATCATCTCGGCCACCGAGATCCGCACCTTTTCCGGCCTGCTGGAGCGCTTCGGACGCGGAAAGGGTTGCGACATCTGCAAACCCGTGGTCGCGTCCATCCTGGCGTCCACCGGCTCGGACCACATCCTCGAGGGTGAGCAGGCCTCGCTGCAGGATTCGAACGACCACTTCCTGGCCAACATCCAGAAGAATGGCAGCTACTCGGTGGTGCCGCGGGTTCCCGGTGGCGACATCAAGCCCGAGCATCTGATCCTGATCGGCCAGATCGCCCAGGACTTCGGGCTCTACACCAAGATCACCGGCGGCCAGCGGATCGACATGTTCGGCGCCCGGGTGGACCAGTTGCCGGAGATCTGGCGCCGGCTGGTCGATGGTGGCATGGAGTCCGGCCACGCCTACGGCAAGGCGCTGCGCACGGTGAAGAGCTGCGTCGGCACCGACTGGTGCCGCTACGGCCAGCAGGATTCGGTGCAGTTGGCCATCGACCTGGAGCTGCGGTACCGGGGTCTGCGGGCGCCGCACAAGATCAAGATGGGCGTCTCGGGCTGCGCGCGGGAGTGTGCCGAGGCGCGCTCCAAGGACGTCGGCGTCATCGCCACCGAAAAGGGCTGGAACCTCTACGTCGGCGGCAACGGCGGGATGACGCCCAAGCACGCCCAGCTGCTGGCCAGCGACCTGGACACCGAGACGCTGGTCCGCTACGTCGACCGGTTCGTCATGTACTACATCCGGACCGCCGACCGGCTGCAGCGCACGGCGCCCTGGGTCGATTCGCTCGAGGGCGGGCTCGACCACGTCCGCGAGGTCGTGTGCGAGGACTCGCTGGGGCTGGCCGGGGAATTCGAGGCCGCGATGGAGCGGCACGTGGAGAACTACAAGTGTGAATGGAAGGGCGTGCTCGACGACCCGGACAAGCTGTCGCGCTTCGTCTCGTTCGTCAACGCCCCGGACGTCGTCGACTCGACGGTGGAATTCACCGAACACGCCGGTCGCAAAATCCCTGTGTCCATTGGGATGCCGAAGATCCGTACGGGAGCTGGAGAACAATCATGACACTTCTCAACGACATTCAGGTATGGACCACGGCCTGCGAGTACGACCGCCTGATCCCGGGTCGTGGGGTCGGCGTGCTGCTCGACGACGGCTCCCAGGCCGCGTTGTTCCGGCTGGACGATGGCGAGGTGTACGCCGTGGGCAACGTGGACCCGTTCTCCGGCGCGGCGGTGCTCTCGCGTGGAATCGTCGGGGACCGCGGCGGCCGCGTGGCGGTGCAATCGCCGATCCTCAAGCAGGCCTTCTCGCTGGAAGACGGTACCTGCCTAGATGATCCGAACTATTCGGTGCCGGTGTACCCGGCGCGCGTCACCGCCGACGGCTTCGTCCAGGTCGGTCGGATCGCCGCCTAGCGGGTGATGTCGCCGACGAGGTAGCGCTGCATCGTCGGGCCGATGGCGTCGACGATCGCGTCGACCGACATCGAGTGCAGCGGCTCGGAGCGGATGCCGTAGCGCATGATGCCGAGGCCCACGAGCTGCGAGGCGCACAGCGATGCCCGGGTGGCGGCCTTATCCGCCCCAAGCAGTTTCAGCAGGGGGCCGAAAACCGGGCCGACGAACATGCTTTGCACGGTCTCGGCGGTCTTGGCCATGCCGGTGGACGCTATCGCGCTGGCGGCGAAGGGGCCGCCGCCCGCCGCGTCCCACGTGGTGATCAGCATGCGCAACGTTTGCCGGCCCACCTGGTTGACCCCGCCGGTGACGATTTTGTCGATGAATTCCGGTGTGCCGAAGGGCAACCGCAGCATCTTGGCGACCGGGTCAAGGAGCCCTCGCGACGGCTCTTCGCGACGGGGCATGGTGCCAGGATCGCCGGTATCGGACCAAAGATCAAGCGTCGCCGGTCGTCGGCGCGCCCGTGGCCGACGCGGTCAGGCCATTCTCAGGCTGCGGAATTCGGCCACATGACCCGGTCGTGAACCAAGCGCTGCGCGCCGGACCGGCGCGACGCGTGCCGGGGGGTGCGGGCGAGGGCCGGTGGCATGGCCCGGCGGAAGCGATTGGCGATCAGGCGGGCGAGGCCGGGATGGGTGCCCAGCGGCTGGCTGACCAGGTCGGCGCCGCAGGCGTGCAGCCGTTCCTGGAAGAGGCCGTCGGCCAGCAGGTACGAGGCGACCACGACGCGCGCATCGCTGCTGCGCGCCCGGCGCCGCGCCTCGTCCACCGCCTCGGGCAGCCGCGGATCCCCCGTCGACGCAAACGCCAGGCTCACCCGTGCCCCGGTCAGCGCCGACACCAGCGTCGCGGTGGTGTGCAGGTCGGCGCGCGCGCGGGTGTACGATGTGCCCGCCGCCGCAAGGATCACCGAATCGCCTGGGCGCCAACCACATTTGACCAGTTGATCCCCGACGATTCGGGCGACTTGACCGCTGGGGCCCAGTGTCGGTGTGACCACGGCGTTCGGGTGCCCACTGAGCTCGACGTGGGCCGGTAGGTCCGCGCGGACATGATAACCGCGCGACAAGAACGCCGGCAGCACGATGGCGGGCCGGCCCGTGGCCCGCGCCCGCGACAGCACCTCGCTGGGGGTGGGCCCCAACACGTCGACGAACGCGACCTCCACGGGCCGCCCGATCAGCGAACTCGCTTGCGCGGC
Source organism: Mycobacterium sp. E3305 (assembly GCF_001666785.1). NCBI lineage: Bacteria > Bacillati > Actinomycetota > Actinomycetes > Mycobacteriales > Mycobacteriaceae > Mycobacterium > Mycobacterium sp. E3305. Next base: position 13,618 of record NZ_LZJA01000057.1, read on the forward strand.
AAGGCCTTCGACCATGGCCACGCCCTCGGGCCTGCGGGTGCCGTGCGCAACCAGGATCAGCGCCATGCGGAGTCAGCCCGTTGTTCGGTGGCGAGCCGGTAGCCGCGCTTGACCACCGTCGCGATGATGTTCTTGTCGCCCAAAGCCGTTCGCAGCCGCAGCACTGCGGTGTCGACTGCGTGCGGGTCGTTGCTGCTGCCCGGCAGCGCGCGTAACAGGTCGGCCCGCGGGACGACGTCGCCGGGGCGTTTCGCCAGCGCCCGCAATATCCCCATGCCGGAGGGCGAGAGCACCTTGATCGCGCCGTCCACCAGCACGCAGGTGCCGCGGATGTCGACCGTGTGGCCGGCCGCCCGCACAGTGCACGAACCCAGCAGCGGGAGTTCCTCGGCGACATGACGGGCCAAGGCGCCCAATCGCATTCGCTCCGGCGATGACGTCGGCACGCCCTTTCGGATCAACGGTTTGGAGGTCACCGGGCCGACGCACATCGCGTGCACGTCGGTGCGCAGGGCCCCCAGCAGTTGGTCTTCGACGTCGAGCTCGCGGCTGCGCTCCAGCACGGCCGCGGCCGCGGGCGCCGACGTGAAGGTGACCGCGTCGAACTGCCGGCCCGCGATCCCCATCACGAGCTGATCGAACGTGCCGCCCAACGGTGTTGGCTTCCACCGGTACACCCGGACGGGCACGACGTCGGCCCCCGCCAGCCGCAGGCCGCCTAGAAACTCCGGGAAGGGATCCCACGCATCGGCGGCGCCGTGCAGTTGGACCGCCACCCGCGCCCCCGATACCCCCGACTTCTGCAGGTATTCCAGCACTTCCTGCGAGGATTCGGAATCCGGTGACCATTCCTCGTGCAGGCCCGCGGCGCGCAGCGCCCCGGTAGCCTTCGGGCCGCGCGAGACGATCCGCGCGTTCGACAAAGCGTCGAGCAGCGGGCTGACCAACCCCCAGCCTTCGGCCGCGGCCAGCCAGCCGCGGAACCCGATGCCGGTGTGCGCGACCAAGATGTCGGGCGGCTCGGCGATCAACGCCTCGGTGTTTCTGTGCAGTTCGTCATCGTCGGGCAGGGCGATCATGTTGATCGCCGGCGCGCTGCACACCTCGGCGCCTTGGCGGCTGAGCAGCGCGCAAAGCTCCTCGGAACGCCGACTCGAGGTCACCGCGATGCGGTAACCCGTCAGCGGCGGGGAGTCGGGCTGGCCCATATTTCCTGTGTATGCCTGTCAGATTTCCGTTGCGTTACCCGGCAATTGCTTGCGCATTGCCCACAATGAGGCTGCGCTCACACGCGGGCCAGCGCGGCTGCCGTCTCACTGCCCGCGTCGACGGGCAGCGCCGGACGGCGCGCGTACACCAGCCAGGTGACGAGTCCGGCCACCACGTAGGAACCGAGGAACGCCCAATACGCGGACGTCTCCGTCCCGGTGGCGAGGTAGGACTGGCGCAGCGCGAGGTTGATGCCCACGCCGCCGAGCGCGCCGACCGCCGAGCAGACGCCGATCAGCGATCCCGCCCTGGCGCGCGCCCAGTGCCTGCGCTCCGCCTCACCCATCGCGAGCTCCCGGCTGCGCGCCTCGTAGACCGACGGGATGAGCTTGAACACCGAGCCGTTGCCCATCCCGGACAGGACGAACAGCACCATGAACCCGGCGACGTAGCCGACCATGCTGGTCGAGCGACCCCCGCCGTTGTGGTCGTCGAACGTGCTGATGACGACGAGCAATCCGGCGGCCAAAGTCATGCCGGCGAGCACACCGAGCGTGACCCGGCTGCCGCCCTTGCGGTCGGCCAACCGGCCGCCGTAGATCCGGGCCAGAGAGCCCAGCAGCGGCCCGATGAAGGCCACCTGCGCGGCGTGCAGCGCCGCGTGTTTGGCCGTTTCGCCGTTGGCCAGAAAGTTGACCTGCATCACCTGGCCGAAGGCGAACGCGAACCCGATCCAGGAACCGAAGGTGCAGATGTAGAGGAGCGAGATCACGTAGGTGTCGCGCTCGAAAAGGATCGAGCGCATCGTGTTGAGCTCGGTGCCGTGGCCGACGTTGTCCATCAGGAGCGCCGCCGCGACCCCGACCGCCGCGAGCATCACCAGGTAGACCGCGCACACCCAGTACGGCGCCTCGTGTCCCGCCGTGGCGAGCACCAACAGCCCGACGAGCTGGATCACCGCCACCCCGAGGTTGCCGACGCCGGCGTTGACGGCCAGCGCCGACCCTTTGAGCCGCTGCGGGTAGAAGGCGTTGACGTTGGCGAGCGAGGCCGCGTAGTTGCCGCCGCCCAGCCCGGTCAGCGCGGCGCACACCACGAACGGCCACAGCGGCAGACCGGGATTGGCCAACAACACGATCGTGCCTGCCGTCGGGATCAGCAGCACGAACGCCGAGAAGGCGGTCCAGTTGCGGCCGCCGAAGGCGGCGATGCCCAGCGTGTAGGGGATCCGGGCCAGGCCGCCGACCAGGGTTGCGACGGCGCCGAGCAGCAGCTTGTCACCGGCGGAGAAGCCGTAGACGTGCTCGGGCATGAACAGCGCCATGACGGGCCACAGCGTCCAGATCGAGAAGGCGACGTGATCGCCTGCGACGGTGCACAACAGGTTGCGGCGGGCGATCTTGGCGTTGCCGGCCTCCCAGGCAGCCGTGTCTTCCGGATTCCAGTCCGCGATGCGGTGATTGCGGGCCATCCGATTCTCACCTTTCGTCAACGATGAATCCGACTGTGCGCGTTGGGTTGACGGGGCGCCGCCGGCGCTCATGGTGCCGCGCAACCTGGCGTGCATAACTTTCCCTCTCGTCAGGCCCACTCACCGGCGCATTCGGCTTTATCCGCGCCAGGTGTCGTCGCTCACCGGCGCAGCGGGGGGAAATCTGGGCGCAGAGAATGAAGAGGCATGCCCCGCCGTGCATTTCGATGTTCACATTCGGGGCGGGAATGGGTCAACTCAAACGACCCGGAATCGCCTGTTAGTTGATTACCAGTTATCTGGTAAGTACCTGTAGGGCGTCAGGCCGCGAAATCACCGCCGATTAGCGGTGATTCGAGCCCGGCACGCGGCTCTGTGTGAGCTGGAATACATCACGGTCAGGAAAACGGCCAGCCGGCGCCGGCGGCCGGCGCCTGGGCGGCCACCAGCACCCTCGGGCGTGACCAGTGCAGGCGAACCGACTGCCCGGGACGCACCTGGGCGATCTTGTCGATGTCCTCGTCGATCACCACGCCGACCACCGGGTAACCTCCGGTCACCGGGTGGTCGGGGCCAAGAATCACGGGTAATCCGTTGGGCGGTACCTGAATTGCGCCACGCGTGGTGCCCTCGCTGGGCAGCTGCCGGTCCGGGTAACGGTACTGCAGGGGACGGCCGACCAATCGCATGCCCACGCGGTCGCTGCGGTCGGAGGCGACCCAATTGTTGTGCACCAGAGCATCGGGGTCGGCGAACCAATCGTCGCGCGGCCCGGGCACCACGCCCAGCTCGACCGCGTCGCCAGGGATCGCGGCCACCGGGGCCTGGTCGAGTTCGGGGTAGTCGCGGGTGTGCTCGCCGACGGGAAGCCGGTCTCCAGCCCGCAGTGGGGCGGGGCCGATGGCCGACATCACGTCATAGCTGCGCGATCCCAACACCGGCTGCACGGCGATGCCGCCCCGCACCGCGAGGTAGGTCCGCAGCCCGGCACGCGGCGCGCCGAGCGCGATCACCTGGCCGTCGCGGACGTGCTGAATGCTGTTGGTGCCGAACTTGATTCCATCGACGGTCGGGTCGGTGTCGGCGCCCGTCACCGCGATGTCGATGTCGCCGCCGCGCACCCGGGCCGCGAAACCGCCGAACGTCACCTCGACGGTGGCGCGATCACCGGGGTTGGCCACCAGCCGGTTAGCCAGCTGGTGCGCGCGCCGGTCGGCGGCGCCCGACCGGCTCACTCCCAGGTGGGCCAGCCCGGGCCGGCCCAGATCCTGGACGACGGCGAGCGGTCCGGTGCGAAGGATCTCCAGGGATGGCACCACGATCTCCTTAACTCAGACGGCCCGGAACTGAACCCACATGCCCTGCGTCAGCAGCGCCGGCTCGGGCCGTTCGAGATCCCACAGGACCGCGTCGGTGCGGCCGATGAGCTGCCAGCCGCCCGGCGACTGGCGCGGGTAGACGGCGCTGAACTCCCCGGCCAGGCCGACCGCGCCGGCCGGAACCGACGTGCGGGGCTCCGAGCGACGCGGCACCCGCAGGCGCGCGTCGCCGTCGACCAGATATGCGAAACCCGGTGCGAACCCGCTGAATCCGACGCGCCACAGTCCGCCCGTGTGGGCCTCGATCACCTGCGCGACGGTCAGCCCGGTGTGACCCGCGACCTCTGCGAGGTCGGGTCCGTCGTACGCGACGTCGATAACCACGTCGGCACGCCGATCCGGCTCGGCGGACTCCCCGGCGGTGACTCGCATCTTGCGCAGCCGCTGACGGATCACGCCCTGGAAGCGGGGGCCGTCAAGCCGGACCAGGACCGTCCGGGCGGCGGGGACGACGTCGACGACACCCGGCAACGCCGCGGCGCGCAACTGCGCAGCCCACGCCAATACCTCGGCGGTGCTGCCACATTGCAGCATCAGCGCACTGTCGCCGAAGTCCAGCACCGTGTTGCCGACCCACTCGGTCGGCAGGTCCTTGGACACGTTGCCCGCCAGGTCCGTCACGCTCATTACTCGACGGTAACCCCGCCGGCTCGGAGCGGGCGAGGGGCGAGCGACGGATTTTCGAACACTGCCAGAGCTGCCTTAGCAAACGCTCAAACGCCGCAGGCGCGGCCGGCGTCTAACCGAGGATTCTGCCGATCAGCGGGGGCAGCTGATCGGCCACCAGCGGGTAGCTCAGCGGCGAGGAGAACGCGATCGCGCCGGCCTGATCCTTGGTGGTGAAAATGTGCCGGCTCTGCGCGGTCGCCTGGGACGCGGCCACGTCGGGGTCGGCGAGCAACGCCTTCTGATCGTCGGGGCTCTCGGTGGTCCAGATGATCACGTCGGCGGAGTCGAGCACCGCCTTGACGTGGTCGCGCGGGATGACCGCGCGGTGGTCCGTGCCGAAAGGCCTGATGCTGTCGGCGATCACGAGCCCCATCTGGTTCAGGAAGTCCGTGCGCCAGCCGGCCATGGTCGCGACGACGGTGCCCTGCCAGAGTGTGCCCTGCATCAGCAACGCCTTCTTCCCCGTCCAAGCCGGGTGGTCCTTGCCGACGGCGGTGAACTTCTGGTCGACGGCGTCGATCAGCGACTTCATCTGGTCGGCCTGAAACACCGCCCGGCCGATCGCGGTGGCCTGCTCCTTCCACGGCTCGAAGAAGGCGTCGCCGTCCGACTGCGGAACGGTCGGGGCGATCGCGGACAGCTTCTGATAGGTGTCGGCGTCCACCCCGGCGTTGGTGGCCACGATCAGGTCCGGTTTGAGGCCGGCGATCTGGTCGACCGGAATCCCGTTGTCGAGGTTCAGCACCACCGGCTGCGCCCCACCGAGCTTCGGCTGGGCCCACGGCCACACCGCGAACGGCTGATCACCGAACCAGTTGGTGACGGCGATGGGCACCACGCCGACCGCGAGCAGGTCGTCCTGCTCGGTGTAGCCGGCGCTGACCACCCGCTTGGGCGGTTCCTTGATCACGGTCTGACCGAAGAGATGGTCGATGGTCACCGATTTGCCGCCGGAGCCATCCGACGACGGCTTGCGTGACGAGCACGCGGCGGGAGCCCCGGCGACCGCGGCGACCGTCGCAGCCCCTGCGAGCTGCAAGAATCCCCGGCGATTCCAACCCTGTCGCATCGCGTGAGATTAGCGCGTCCGGTGCCCGCGACGCCCGTCGCCGCGCGGTTGCCCGCTCAGCCCAGTGGCATGCCGGCGTCCAGGAAGTCCAGCGCCCGATAGATGGTGTCGGCCGTCTTCGGCGCGCTGTCGTACGCCGCCATCATGGCGCCGACCATCGCACCCACGAACACCCGCACTTCGAAATCGCTTGCAGCACGGCCGATCCGGCGCCCGATCGCCTCCGCCATGACGTTCACGGTGCGGTGGTACTCGTCGTAGAGGGCGGCCTTGAGCTCGGGTATGGAGAAGATCAGCCGTTGCCGGGTGTTCTCGAACTCCAGCTGCTCGGCAGACAGGCCGGCCATCGTGGTCGCGTAGGCCCGCCGAATGGCCTGGCTGGGCGACAGTTCGGGCGGCTGGGCGTCGAACGCGGCCAGTATCAGCGGATCGAGGTCGTCGGCCAGCAGCAGCGACTCCTTGGATCCGAAGTACCGGAAGAATGTGCTGGGCGACACCTCGGCGGCCTCGGCGATCTGCTCGACGGTGGTGGCGGCGTAGCCGTTCGCGTCGAAGAGGCGGAACGCCTCGCGCCGCAGGGCATGGCGGGTCTTGATCTTCTTGCGTTCCCGCAGCCCCAGGGGCTGGTCAGTCGCCGGCATGTGGCAATTCTCCCGCATCGGGCGGCCAAAAAGATCTGACAAGCGGCGACCGGCCGTTGCGAGATCCACGTATCTCCGACGTAACTGCGCCCAAGCAGGCCGGTAACAGACCTTCCATAGCGTCGGGGCGTGACTACGACGACCTCCGCGGAGCCGACGACTACCGTCCTTGCGCCCGCGCCCACGCGCCCGCCGCACCGGGGCGGGCACTGGATCGACGACTGGCGGCCCGAGGACCCCGAGTTCTGGGAGACTACGGGCAGGCCGATCGCCCGGCGCAACCTGATCTTCTCGATCTTCGCCGAGCACGTCGGGTTCAGCGTGTGGATGTTGTGGAGCATCGTGGTGGTCCAGATGACCGCGGGGCCGCACGGCCACCCGTCCGCGTCCGGCTGGGCGCTGACCGCGAGCCAGGCCCTGTGCCTGGTCGCCGTGCCCAGCGGGGTCGGCGCGTTCCTGCGCCTGCCCTACACCTTTGCGGTGCCGATCTTCGGCGGCCGCAACTGGACCACCATCTCGGCGGCGTTGCTGCTGATCCCGTGCGGGCTGCTGGCCTGGGCGGTCGGGCATCCCGGGCTCTCGTTCAGCGTTCTGGTCGCGATCGCCGCGACCGCGGGCTTCGGCGGCGGCAACTTCGCCTCGTCGATGGCCAACATCTCCTTCTTCTATCCGGAGAAGGACAAGGGGTGGGCGCTGGGCCTGAACGCCGCCGGCGGCAACATCGGCGTCGCGGTGGTGCAGAAGATCATCCCGCCCATCGTCGTCGCCGGGGGCGGGGTGGCGCTGTCGCGCGCCGGGCTGTTCTACGTGCCGCTGGCCGTGGTGGCCGCCGTATGCGCATTCCTGTTCATGAACAACCTGTCGGAGGCGAAGGCGGACGTGAAGCCGGTGTGGCAGTCGCTGCGGCACCCCGACACCTGGGTCATGTCGCTGCTCTACATCGGCACGTTCGGATCGTTCATCGGCTACTCGGCGGCCTTTCCGACCCTGCTCAAGACGGTGTTCGGCCGCGGCGACATCGCCTTGACCTGGGCGTTCCTCGGTGCCGGTATCGGCTCGGTCATCCGGCCCCTGGGCGGCAAGCTGGCCGACCGGGTGGGCGGGGCGCGCATCACCGCCGCCAGCTTCGTCATGCTCGCGGCGGGGGCCTCGGCCGCGCTGTGGTCGGTGAACGCCAAGAACCTGCCGATGTTCTTCGCCAGCTTCATGTTCCTGTTCGTCGCGACCGGCGTCGGCAACGGCTCGACGTACCGGATGATCTCGCGGATCTTCGTCATCAAGGGTCAGCTCGCGGGCGGCGACCCGGAAACGATGGTGCACATGCGCCGCCAGGCGGCGGGCGCGCTCGGCGTCATCTCGGCCGTCGGCGCCTTCGGCGGGTTCGTCGTGCCGCTGGCCTACGCCTGGTCGAGGTCGCAGTTCGGCAGCATCGAGCCGGCGTTGCGGTTTTACGTGGGGTTCTTCCTGGCCCTGCTGGTGGTCACCTGGTACTGCTACCTGCGCAAAGGCAACGCCGTGGCGCGGGTCGGGGTGTAGCGGAGCCTCACGGCCTCTGCTTGCCCCCGTAACCTTCCCAGGGGCTGTAGTCGGCGATCAGCTCCTCCTGCGGCGGTCGCTGGCCGGCGGGGACGTGCTGCAGGTTGATCCGGATGCGATACCAGATCGAACTCGGCCCGCGCATGCCGTCGACCAGGACGTCTGCCGGCTGCAGCAGGCGCGCCGCTGCGGGGTGGCGGCCGCGCCAGGTGTCCAGCGCGGCGAGCGCCTCGTCCTTGGTCTTGGTGCGGGCGATCTCGACGAGCGGCTTGGACGAGACCCGCCCGCTTTCGGTGCGCGTCCCCGAACCTTTGGGCGCCCGCTCGGGCGGCCCCATCTCCTCGGCCAGCATCAGCAGCCGATCCAGGTCGCCGACCGCGTCGTCCATCCCCTCCCACGGATCACCCATGTCGGCGAACCGGCGGGGCACGGTCTCGATGGTGAACGCCTCTGGCCTGCAGCCGGCGACTTCCTCCCACAGCAGCGGCGTCGACACCCGTGCGTCCGGGGTCGCGCGGACCGAGTACGCCGACGCGACCGTGCGGTCCTTGGCGTTCTGGTTGAAATCGACGAACACCCCCTCGCGCTCCTCCTTCCACCAGCGGCTGGTCGCCGCGTCGGGCACCCGCCGCTCGACCTCGCGGGCCACGGTCTGGGCGGCCAGCCGCACCTGCCGGAACTCCCAGCGCGGGGCTATCCGGGCGTAGATGTGAAAGCCTCGCGACCCCGACGTCTTCGGCCAGGCGACCAGGCCGTAATCCTCCAGCACCCCGCGGGCCACCAGGGCCACCTCGAC
>NZ_LZJA01000058.1:0-2271 GCF_001666785.1 Mycobacterium sp. E3305
GCCGCGCAAGCGTTTCGGCGCCGCGGCCTCCAGATCGATCAACCCCTCACGCAAGCACAGGCCGGAGGCGCATCCCAGCACCAGGAAGAGGGGAAGGCCCAAGGCCAACGACATGGTATGCGGGGCCAGCGCGGTGGTCGCGTAGCCGAGTGCGGCCAGCAGTGCGCCGGCGGTGCCGGCCTGGGGCCCCCAGCTCCGCGCGCGGGCCAGCACCTGGATCAGCCCGCTGACCCCGTTGACGAGCAGCGTGGCGGTGCCGACGGCCATCGGGGCGGCGAGCCCGGTGTGGACACGGCCGGGGATCGCGACGAACCCCAGTGTCGCCGATGCGAACACCCACGGCGCCAGCGGCATCGCCCAACTCAACGCCCGCCCGGTGCCCTGCCCCGCGGTGGTCGGCGGTTCCCAAACCCGCGCGGTTGGCCGCGCGGTGGTCTCCGCCCCGCGCGCCGCAAGCACCGCGAAGGCCATCGCCGCGATGCCGATCGCGACGGCGACCCCGAACGACAACTGGATGCCGCCCGGACCGGCCTTGACGATCAGGCCCCCCGCGAACGGTCCGATCGCGAAACCGCCCATCAACACCGCACCCGCGGCGGCCGCCCCGGCCGGACCTTTCAGATCGGAGGCCCAGGCGGTGCAGGAACTCATGGCCAGGCCGACACCGAACCCGACGATCAGGCGGCCGAGGAGCAAGATCTCGTACTGCTGCGAGCACAGCATGGCCACCGTGCCGGCCACGGCGGTCGCCGCGCCCGCCAGCGCCACCGGCCGGCGCCCGAACGCATCCGAGGTGCGCCCGCCGACGAGCAGGCCGGGCACCAAGCCCACCGCATAGACCCCGAAGATCGCATCGAGGGTGGCTGGGCTGAGGTGTTGCCGCGCGCTGAGCGCGGGCATCAGCGCGACGAAGTGGTTGGCGACCCAGCCGACGGACAGCAAGAGCACCAGCACGCCGCCGAAGACGGCCCGGTCCGCATCCGGGCGGCCCGCCTTGTCCAGAGCCGCCGCAGGTCGCGACGTTGACCCGTTGGCTACAGACACTGGACGTTTCCCCCTGGCATTCGGCGCGACGAACGCAAACGACGATGCAAACGAGGCAGTTATTCCCGATCGCCGCGGAAATGCACGCCGAGCAACCGGCCCGATCGGCGGGCAAATCTCGTGCGGGGTTTCAAATCGGCCGATTTGGTGTACTGATACCACTACTCGACTCCCAGGGAGGCAAACGATGAAGCAAATCGCGGCCGCGACGCTCGCACTAGCCGTGCTGCTGTCCAGCGCGTGTTCGGCCTCACAGGTGATCAACACCGGCGGCGACACCAAGTGCAAGGACTTCACCTCGCAGGACGAGAAGAAGCAGAACGACGAAGTCAGCAAGATGTTGAAGGACAAGAACGGCACCGACCCGTCCAACGCCGAGATCACCGCCACTCGGCTGTCGGCGGCGACGTACTGCCAGACGCTTGGCAAGCCGGACACCAAGATCTCCGAAGCGCCGCACGGCTGACCTTGATCGCCGTCTAGTGATGGCGCACAGCGGGTTTTAATCATCGGCAACGCAAACCTGGTGGGCGCCGCGCGCGATTCCTAGGCTGCGCGGGTGATGTCGACCAGTCTCGCGCCGGCACGCGTGTCATTGCTTCGCGTCAACCGCACCTTCGGAACGCGCGCCGTGCTGCGCGACGTCGACATCGAGATCGAACCGGGCCAGGTCGTCGCGTTGCTCGGGCCCTCGGGCAGCGGCAAGTCGACGCTGTTGCGACTCGTGGCCGGTCTCGACAAGCCCAGCGCCGGGCGGATCGAGATAGCGGGGAAGGCCGTCCGGGGGGTCGACCCGCGTTGCGCGATGGTTTTCCAGGAGCCGCGCCTGCTGCCGTGGCGATCGCTGGCGGCCAACGTCGCCTTCGGTTTACCGCCTGGCACGGCGCGCGCGAAGGGCACCGGGGAGGTTCAACATTGGCTGAACGTCGTCGGGCTGACCGAGTTCGGTGATCATCGCCCGCGGCAGGTTTCCGGCGGTATGGCACAACGTGCCGGCCTCGCGCGGGCTCTAGCGCGCCGGCCCAGTGTCCTGCTCCTCGACGAGCCGCTCGCGGCCCTGGACGCGTTGACCCGGTTGCGGATGCAGGACCTGCTCGACAGGGTGCAGCACGAGGCGGGCACCACGACGTTGCTGGTGACTCACGACGTCGATGAGGCGGCGATCCTCGCCGACCGCGTGCTCGTGTTGCGCGCCGACCCCACGGGCGCGGCCGGCATCGGCGCGGC
>NZ_LZJA01000059.1:0-37165 GCF_001666785.1 Mycobacterium sp. E3305
CCGTGCAGGTGCACCATGGAGAAGAACAGCTCATCGCCGGGCAGCGCGACGTCGTGCGAGAGGCCGACGTAGCCCACGTGACCGCCCGGTCGGGTGGCGGAGATCGCTTGCATCATCGATTGCTGGGTGCCGACCGCCTCCACGACGCTGTGGGCGCCGAGGCCGTTCGTCAGGTCTTTGATCCTGGCCACACCTTCGTCGCCGCGTTCTTCGACGATGTCGGTCGCCCCGAACTCGCGGGCCAACGCTTGGCGATCGCGGTGCCGGCTCATCGCGATGACCCGCTCGGCGCCGAGTTGCCTGGCGGCCAGGACGCCGAGCAGTCCGACCGCTCCGTCGCCGACCACGGTGACGGTCTTGCCGGGACCGGCCTCGGCCGCCACCGCGGCGAACCAGCCGGTGCCCAATACGTCGGAGGCCGCCAGCAGGCTCGGGATCATCTCTGCGGGCGGCATCTCGGGTGTGGCCACCAGGGTGCCGTCGGCCAGCGGGATGCGCGCGTACTGGGCCTGGGTGCCGATGTTGCCCATGAGTTCACCGTGCACGCAGCGGCTCTGATAGCCCGCTCGGCAGATCTCGCAGGTGTTGTCCGACGTGACGAAGGAGCCGACGACGAATTGGCCGGGCGCGACGTTGCGGACGTCGCTGCCGACCTCCTCCACGATGCCCACGTATTCGTGTCCCATGGGGGCGTTGTGCACCTCGTCGGCGCCGCGGTACGGCCACAGATCCGAACCACAGATGCAGGTCGCCGAGATCTTGATGATCGCGTCCGTCGGATGGATTATCTCGGGATCACCCCGGTCTTCGACTCGCACGTCCCCCGGGGCATGCATTACGACGCCGCGCATGGGTGAGCCTTCCTCTGCATCATCATTGGTCGTTGTCGACCCTAGTCGCGGCGGCCGCGAGCCGCGCGGGCACCGGCGCCGCTCATGCGCGCGCGTTCGTGTCGGCGCGCCGCCGCTGCCGGCCCTCAACCCGCGGGCTCGAACTTTCCGACGAAGTCGGAAAACCGTTGCGTGTCTTCCGCACAAGCGCCACCGGCGCCTTTAAGCTGGCTCCGATCAAGAGGAGGGGCAGCGACGTATCGGCATCAACTATGGCGCCGGGCGACAAGGTGGTCAGGGCGCGCTAACCGCGAGTGCTGAGCCGGGCGGGATCAATCCCGCGCCGGCTCGCCGTGGTCGGCGGACCCGGTGGGTCGCTCCCGTGCGCAGGGTCGGTCGGCTGGCGATCTGGGACAAGCCGGAGCGGCGCAGCGGGATTCCGGCGCTCGACGGGCTGCGTGCGATCGCCGTCGCGCTGGTGCTGGTCGGCCATGGCGGCATCCCCGGGGTGGGCGGCGGATTCATCGGTGTCGACGTCTTCTTCGTGCTCAGCGGATTCCTGATCACCTCGCTGCTTCTGGACGAGCTCGGCCGCACCGGCCGTATCGAGCTGACCGGCTTCTGGATTCGCCGCGCACGGCGGCTGCTGCCGGCCCTGGTGCTGATGGTGCTCACCGTGGGCGCCGCCCGCCAACTCCTTCCCGACCGCTCCCTCACCGGCCTGCGCGACGACGCGATCGCGGCGTTCCTGTGGGTGGCGAACTGGCGGTTCGTCGCCCAGAAGACCGACTACTTCACGCAGGGTGCCCCGCCCTCGCCGCTGCAGCACACCTGGTCACTCGGGGTGGAGGAGCAGTACTACTTCGTGTGGCCGGTGCTGCTGATCGCGGTGACGCTGGTGTTGGCCGCGCGCGCGAGGCGCCGCTTCACCCGCGCGACCGTCGGCGATGTCCGATTCGCGACGTTCGTCATCGCCACCCTGGGGGCCCTGGCTTCGGCCGCGGTCGCCATGGTGATGGTGTCCGACGGCACCCGGGATCGCGTGTATTTCGGCACCGATACCCGCGCGCAGGCGTTGCTGACCGGCGCCGCGGCGGCGGCTCTGCTGGTTCGCGACTGGCCGTCGCTGAACCGCGGCTGGTGCCTGATCCGAACCCGGTGGGCGCGGCGCGTCGCCCGCGTTCTGCCGCTCGTCGGGCTGGCGGGACTCGCGGCGGCGACCCACTACGCGACGGGCGACAGCGGCGAATTCCGCCACGGTCTGCTCATCGGGGTCGCGGTTGCGTCCGTCGTCGTGGTGGCGCCGGTGGCCTTGGAGCAGCGCGGGGTGGTCGCCCGCATCCTGGCCGCGCCCCCGCTGGTGTGGCTGGGCACCATCTCCTACGGCGTCTACCTGTGGCACTGGCCAATCTTCCTGGCACTCAACGGCGAACGCACCGGATGGAACGGGTTGCCGCTGTTCGCCGCGCGGTGCGCTGCGACGGTGGCGCTGGCCGCGGCGTCCTGGTGGCTGATCGAGCAACCGATCCGGCGTTGGCGGCCGGCGCGGGTACCGCTGCTGCCGTTGGCTGCGGCGACCGTGGCCAGCGCCGCCGCGGTGACCCTGCTGGTGGTCCCGGTGGGGACCGGTCCCGGCCTGCGCGAGGCCGGCCTGCCGCCGGGAGTCTCGGCGGTCGCCGCCGTGTCCCCGTCGCCGCCGGGCGGCGGCCGCCCCGCCGGTCCCCGCGATCCCAACCGGCCGTTCACCGTTTCGGTGTTCGGGGATTCGATCGGGTGGACGTGGATGCATTACCTGCCGCCGACGCCGGGATACGCGTTTCTCGACCACACCGTCATCGGCTGCAGCCTGGTGCGCGGCACGCCGTATCGGTACATCGGTCAAACCCTGGAGCAGAGGCCGGAGTGCGACGGTTGGCCGATCAGGTGGGCGACGCAGGTCGCCCAGGACCAACCGGATGTCGCGCTGTTGGTCATCGGCCGTTGGGAAACGGTCGACCGCGTCAACGAGGGTCAGTGGACCCACATCGGCGATCCCACGTTCGACGCGTACCTCAACGGTGAGCTGGAGCGGGCGCTGAACATCGTGGGGTCCACCGGCGTTCGCGTGGTGGTCGCCACGGTGCCCTACAGCAGGGGCGGCGAAAAGCCGGACGGGCGACTGTATCCGGAGGACCAACCGGATCGGGTCAATCTGTGGAACACCATGCTGCGCAAGACGGTGAGCCATCACCCCAACGTGCAGATCCTGGACCTGAACAAGAAGCTCTGCCCGGACGGCGTTTACACCGCCAAGGTCGACGGCATCAAGGTGCGCAGCGACGGCGTCCACCTCACGCCCGAAGGGGTGAAGTGGTTGACGCCGTGGCTCGAGGAATCGCTGCGTTAAGCCCCGGTGCGGCAGCTCAATTCCATGCTGTCGCTGTCCCGGACCGCGAAGTTGAAGCTGACGTAGCCGTTCTCGGGATCACGCACCCGGTCCAGATACGGTTGGGTGTCCGCGGCGCTGGCGTTGTCGGCGACCACCAAGGCGCCCGTCGACAGCCGCGGCTCGAGCAGCTCGATCACCGGCAGGTACAAGTCCTTCCAACCGTCGAGCAAGACGAAGTCGACCGGTCCGTCCAGGGTGGCCAGCGTGGCCAGCGCGTCCCCTTCGAGGATCGTGATCACGTCGTCGAGGCCGGTGCTGGCGAATGTCTGTCTTGCGGCGGCGATCTTGGAGTCGTTGAGCTCGGTCGTCACCACTCGGCCGGCGCCGTTGTCGCGCACCGCAGACGCCAGGTGGACGGCGGAGATGCCGAACGACATGCCGAATTCGACGACCGTCGCCGGACGGGTCGCGCGCACCAGCGCATAGAGCAACCGGCCGGCATCGGGCGTGACCGGGATGTAGAACTCGCTCATCGCGTCGGCGCGCTCCTGCGCCGTCATCGGCCGGTCGAAGTCACCAATCCGCTGACGCAACGGCGACATCTGGTTCTGCGCTTCGGTGTACATGCGGTCGAGCACGGACGCGACCTTCGGGTCTTGGAGAGTGTTGGCCATGCCGTCGAGGGTAGGCGTCGGCGGCGCGCGAGCGGCTGCGCAGCGGCGGCGGGGGCCACGACCTGCCGCAATGGCTACGCAAATGAGTTTGACGGGCACTGGGCCGCGGTGTAAAAAGGTCTTCGCAAGCACCTCGGTAGGTGAGGCGTCTGCACGGACACAGGCCACTGACCCCGAACGTCGAGAGACGCCCCGGGTCAGGACAGCTCTTCCCGGACCCAAGGGTTGAGCCCAAGTGGCTTCCGGAACGGCCATCGACGGAGTTCCGGATACGCCGTGCAGTGCCGAAGCTCCGACGAGAGGGGTGCGACGGCGGCGTGTTGCCGGCATTCGCTCCTCCCTCGTTCAGGTGACATGTGATGACACCCGCGCGTGTCATGGCCGTGAGGAGGTGAGGGCGAGATGAGTCCAGGCGATAGTCCCTATCCGAAATCCGTCTTGTCCCGATCCGGTTCCGGCATTCATTCTGCCGCTTGAGCTTTCGCGATCATCGCTGGCAATCCGGGCACGTTCAACGCGCCCGCGGCTCGCCGTCGCTGTCCGCCTGATCTGAGCCGATCGGACCTCCCCTGAAGGAGAAGATCATGGCTTTTGTTGTCACACAGCGTGTTACCGGTCGCACCGGGGGGCGCGGCCGGGCATTGCTGCGGTCGGCGCGCCTGCTGGCGACCAAGCTGCACGCGCGGAGCGCCCTGACTCCCCAGGAGCGGGCGAACCTGTACGTGTCGCGGATGCCGATCGCGGTGGTCACGGCCTCGCTGGGCGGCCACCCCTCGACCGGCGACCGCCGGTGACGCTTCGGGCGAACACACCATGACCCCCGTGTCATCCGAGGCCCTCGGCGCCGTCAGCGCGCCAACGACTCCGGCCGCGCCACCCGCCGGCGACATCGTCAGTGCGTTCGGCCGCATCGGCGCGACGGAGCCGGGGCCGCCGTACGGGCGCTCGGGGGCGGCCTGGATCCCGAGCAGGTCGACGAGCTCGACGACACCCCAACGCTCACCCGCGCGGAGCGCCGCGCGGTCCGCCGGGCGGGGCTGTTCACCCTGCGGGCTTATCTAGTCGTCGCGGTAGCCCTGGTGGTGGTCAAGATCGTGCAGGCGGGAGTCGTCGGCCCCGCCGCGTCATTGTGAATCCGTAGGCAGCAGAACGATTTTGCCGCGGGTGTGGCGCTTCTCCAATTCTTCGTAGGCGTCGGCGACCCGATCCAGCGGGTAGGTGGCGGCGACCTCGAAATCGATCGCGCCGTCGGCGACGAGGCCGGCTATCCCGGTCAACACCTCCGGCGTGGACGCCTCGGCGCTGCCTTCGGTCTTGGCGCCCACCTCGGCGGCCTTCTGGAACGAGATGATGGTGTCGATTCGCTCGGGTGCGACGCCGAGATCGACGGCAAGCTGCACG
This sequence comes from Mycobacterium sp. E3305, assembly GCF_001666785.1. Lineage (NCBI taxonomy): Bacteria > Bacillati > Actinomycetota > Actinomycetes > Mycobacteriales > Mycobacteriaceae > Mycobacterium > Mycobacterium sp. E3305. The sequence goes on from NZ_LZJA01000059.1 coordinate 5,274, forward strand.
TAGTCGGGGCCGAACAAGTCGATGAACGCGTCGATCCCGGACGGTGCCGCCTCGCGCAGCCGAGTGGTCAGCCCGTCCCCATACGGGATCGGGATGGCGCCGTGGGCGCGCAGCCAGTCGGCGTTGTCGGGTCCGGCGATGCCGAGCACCCGTGCCCCGCGGAGCGCGAGAAGTTGCACGGCGATGCCCCCCACCCCGCCCGCGGCCGCCGAGACGCCGACCGTCTCACCCGGTTGCGGTGCCACGGCCCGGACGGCAGCGTACGCCGTCACGCCGACGACGTAGAGCGAACCCGCCACCTCCCAACTGAGTTGGGGCGGTTTGCGGATCAGCTGGCCCACTGGGACGGCCGTGTGGGTCGCGTGGCTGGATCGGCGGAAGCTGAACCCCAAAACCTCGTCGCCCACCGCGAATTCGGTGACCCCGGCGCCGACCTCGGTAACGACCCCGGCGAGGTCGCTGCCCTGCCCGGATGGGAAGGTCGCGGGAAACATCTCATGCATCGCGCCGCTTCGGATAGCCGCCTCACCCGGATTGATCCCCGCGGCGCGGACCTCGACCACCACCTCGCCGGGCCCGGGCCGAGGCATGTCGATGTCGGCCACGTACAACACCTCCCGGCCCCCGTACCGGTCGAACCGTACGGCGCGCGCCGCAGCAGCCGTCATGTCGTTTCCTCCCACCGCGAGCATCCCTTCCCTCAGCCAGCATAGGCACGCAAAGGCGGGTGCCCAGTGCCCGTCTGGTGGCGCGGCCGCGAAGGCACCAGCGGCGTCAGACGCGGAAGGAACGCCCATGGAGGTGCGGTCGACGTCGGACGTAAGCAAGAGGTCGCGATCATGAGGGGCTTGCCCGGCTAACCACTACACCATCCCGAGTAACCGCAAGTCGAACACGTACTTGGCGATCAAGTCGGCCGACAGGTGCGGAATGTCCTTGTCCGCACCGATCTTTGCGGCCTGGACCGCCGCACGGAAGACGTCGGTCGGGGCCGGCGCCCCGCGCAGCGGCCGCTCCGGCTGGTGGTAGGCGTCCAGCAACGGCAGCACGGATTGTTGCCGCTGCTGGTCCGGCAGGGCGCGGAGCGCCGTGCCGAACCGCCGGAGCCACTCGTGGTAATCCTCGATGCGCCGGATGTCGTGGCCGTCGGCGATCAACCAGTCCACGAACACGTCCAGGGAGATCCCGTCGTCGTGCGGGTTCATCACGTCGAAGGAGCGGAACGTCCCGGACGGCTCCGGCTCGTCGGGGGCCATCGCGAGCTGCTCGCCGAGCGCCGCCACGGCCTCGGCCACGAAGTCCGCGGGCAGGCCGTCGTAGTGGGCCCTGGCCCGGTCGCCGGTGCCGGTGGGCTCGTAGAACGACGACGGCGCGATTCCGGTGACCAGCAGGCTGAAGATCAACCGCGTGAAGGCATCTGGAACGTTCAGCTGCCCGGCGTAGCGGCTGTGGGCGAGGATCATGTCGGACCGGAAGACGGCGACCGGCAGCTCGCAGAGATCGTGCGCCTCGCGCAGCAGCACCTCTCCGGCCCACTTGCTGTTCGCGTACCCGTTTGCGTAGCCGGATCCGATCGGCCGCACCGGGCTGATCGTGCGGATGTCACCGTCTTCGGTGAACCGGGCCGGATCGACGGACATGGCCACGGCGACCGTCGACAGATAGGTCACCGGTTTGATGCGTGCGGTGAGCGCCAGGCGGATGATTTCAGCGGTGCCAACGACATTGGGCCCGAACAGCTGGTCGTACGGCAACACGTGATTGACCAGCGCCGCCGGGTGAACGATCATGTCGACGCTGCGGGCCAGCCGGTCCCACGTCGCTTGGTCCAGCCCCAGGCTCGGCTCGCCGATGTCGCCGGCGATGACCTCGAGGTGGTCGGCCGCCAATTCGCGGAACCGATCGACCAGATGCGGGTCGCCACTGCGGTAGACACCTTCGAGACGCTCGGCGGCCGCTGCCGCATCGGTGCCGCGCACGATGCAGACCAGTCTTCCGCCCGTCTCGGCGAGGCGCTCCAGCCATTCCAGGCACAGGAAGCGGCCGAGATAGCCGTTGGCGCCGGTCAACAGCACCGTGTGCGGTGTGCCGGTGGCCCGCGGCAGGGTGGGGGCGTCGGCCAGCGTCTTCGGGTCGAGGAATTTGTCCAGCCTGAGGTCGGTCGCGCGGGCCTCGGTGGCGTCCCTCCCGTGCACGGACCCGAACGTCGGGCGGCGTGACCCCGAATGGCGCTCGGCCTCAACGAATTCCGCGAGCTGAGCCAGATCGGTGGCCGGACCGATGATCATTCCCACTGGCACCTCGACGTCGAAGATGTCCTGCAGCAGGTTGGAGAAGGTCAACGCCGACAGCGAATCCCCGCCGAGTTCGATGAACAGGGCGTCGGGGTCGGGCGGACCGCCGGCGAGACCGAGGAGCGCCTCGGCGGCGCGGGACAGCGTGTCGATGACCGGCCGATCCGCCGCTCCCTCTCGCAGCGCCCGCAACTCGGAAACCCGGTTGGCGGCCAAGTCCGCGTACAGCTGCTCGAGCCGGTCGCCGTAGTGCTCCTTGAGCTTCGGCCGGAGCAGCTTGCCCACCCCGGACAGCAGACCGTTGTCCTCACTGAACGGCTCGACCTCGACGAGAAAGTCGGCGGGCACCTCGTAGGACTGCAGCTCGGCGAGGCCGGCTGCCTGGCGCAGGGATTCGTGCAGAGCGGTCTTGATCCCGTCGGCATCACCGGCGAACCTGTCCAGCGCGTCGGCGGTCGGCACGATGACGGCCAACAGATACGGGCGTTCGCTGTTGCCGTAGACGAAGATCTGCCGAATCAGCGCCGCGCTGCTGAACACGGCCTCCAGGCTGGCGACGGCGACGAATTCGCCTTGGGCGAGCTTCAATACGTTGTTGCGCCGGTCGACATAGGCGAGCCGGTTCGGCTCCAGCTCCGCCATCACATCACCGGTCCGGTAGTAGCCCTGCGCGTCGAAGGCATTGGCGGTGACGTCCGGGCGCTTGAAGTATCCGGGCGTGGCCGTCAGCGACTTGACGAGCAGCTCGCCCCGCGGAAAGGGCTTGTCGGTAAGGAAATAACCCAACTCGGGTACGTCGATGAGCTTGTAGTCCAAGACCGGCGGCGCAGCGATCCGGCCGTCCTTGGTCACCATCCCGACCTCGGTCAGCCCGTAGCCGTCGAGGACATGGACCTCCAGGCAACTCTCCACGAAGGCCCTCATCTCGGCTGCCAGGGGCGCGGTGCCGCAGAAGGCGGTGACGATGCGCCCGCCCAGCACCCGCTCGCGCAACTCGGTGCGCGCCTCGGCTTCCGCGGATTCCGCGTCGGCCCCCTGGGCGACCCGCCGGTCGACGGCACTCTGGTAGCGCTGGTACAGCATCTCCGCCACCCGGGGTACCAAACCCATTTCGGTGGGGCGCACCAGGTTCCAGTCGTCGAACAGCGTGGACAGGTCGCTCTCGGGCACGAAGTAGCTGGTGCCGCCCGCCTGGAACGCAGTCGACAGGGGGATCCGGCCGCCGAGGTGATTGAGCGGCATGAAATTGACGTTGAACACGGGTGTGTCCGCGAAGTCGGGCATCAGCTCGTTGGTCCACAGCTTGCACAGCATGCGCTCGGTGTACATGGCACCCTTGGGCAGCCCCGTGCTGCCCGAGGTGTACATGATCATGGCCAGCCGCTCGTCGGTGCCGCCGGCGTACGCCGGCTCGGGCGGCAGGGCGCGGCCGCGCTCGATCAGCTCGTCGAACGTCTCGATCGTCACCGACATGCCGGCGGCCGAAAGCTTCGCCCGCGCACGCGCCAAAGCCTCGCGCTGATCGTCGATTTGGGGGGAGTAGTCGAAGACCACCAGGCGTCTCACCGACGCGCTGCCCAGCGCCGCTTCGACGGCCAGGTCGAGGTAGCCGGCGCCCGCCGCGAGTACTCGCGGCTCGACCTCGGCGACGATGGGCCGCAACCGGGACGCCGCCGCATTGTGCTGCAGGGGCACCGCGACCAGCCCGAGATACCCGCAGACCAAATCCAGGGTCAGGTACTCGGCGCTGGCGAAACCGACTGTGGCGACGAAGTCTCCGGGCGCCACCGGGTGAGCCGTGTCGTTTCGCCATGCGGTGGCGATCGCTCCTACGTTGGCCCACAGATCGCGGTAGTTGAGGGTCTCGAACCGGGGGAGCAATTGCGCAGTGGTGCGGCCGCTTTCGGGATCGGTGACCAACGAGCGTGCCCGGCAGCCCAGCGCCGGACGATCGGCGTAACCGTCGACGAAAGTCTGCAGGATCTCGGTCAGCCGCAGTCCCGGCCGGCGGGCCGTCCGCTGGAGTGACGGGTCCGGCTTGGCGCTCCGGAACTGCTCGTCCCCCGCGTCCAGTCGGCGAATCCGGTCGGCCACCCGCTCGCGCGCCGCGCTGCTCGCACCCGCAACGTTCGATTCTTCGTGCGCCGCGTCACCGGTCATGAACAGCCTCTCGCTCGGGTCCTCGTCCTACCGGAACTCACCGTCGCGGGCCAGTCTTCCGTTCAAGCGTTGTGACGGTTGTCACAGGGGAGGGGAAGGTTGGATCACGCCGCGTTTCAAAAGGGCGCGTGCGCCGCCAGGATCAGGCGACGACCTGAATCGGATCCCCCACGTTCACCTGGTTGAAGTACCACGCGGCGTTGTCGGGGCTGAGGTTGATGCAGCCATGGCTCACGTTGGCGTAGCCCTGAGAATCGACCGACCAGGGCGCGGAGTGCACGTAGACGCCGCTCCATGTGACGCGGACGGCGTATTGGGCGGTGATTTTGTATCCCTCGGGTGAACTCAGCGGGATGCCGATGGTCCGCGAATCCATCACGACCGACCGCTCCTTTTCCAGGGCGGTGAAGTTGCCGACCGGCGTGGGCCGGCTGGGCTTGCCCATCGAGGCAGGCATGGTGCGCAGCACCTCGCCGTTTCGGCTGACGGTGAAGGTGTGCCCGGAGATGCTCGCAACGCCGAGAAGCGCGTCACCGGTGTCGAATCCCGTCGTGAGGGCCTGGATACCCACCGAGACGTGGGTGTGAGGAGGCCAGTACTGGTTCGGCACCCACTGCACGACATCGTCCTTGACCCATTCGAAGTGCCCCGGTGTGTTGCTCGGCGACGTCACGTGGATGGACCGCTCGACGGCGGCGCGGTCACCGACGGGTGCCCGGAAAGTCACCACCACCGGGTGCGCGACCCCTACCACCGCGCCGTCGGCCGGCAAAACCGCGGCGATGCCGGGCATGGGTTGGGGAGCGGGAATGGCGGCGTGGCTGCGGCCGGTCGCTCCGACGAGGCTCAGCGTCGTGATCGCGACCATAACAAACAGATAACGAACACCGCGGCGCATGGCGTCCACCCTTCGGTATGGTGCGATAAACACCAGATTATTCTACTGGCTGCCCCGGCGCTGTCGCTTTCAGCAAACTCTGGCGGGTTCGCCGCTCAGCGGTAGCGATCCGATCATCGCGTAGATTCCGCCATGTTGACTGGGTGCTCGGTTCATGGCGGACCCTGGCCCGGTCTGACGGGGATTACCATTTTGGGCTGGAGATAAACGACCCGCTTGCGCGGCGGTTGCCGCCGTCGGGGCGGTTTCCCACCAGCGCAGTCGCTTTCGGGGTGCGGCCGAGTTCGGCCCGCCCGCGCCGCCGCTTTCCACCGAGCTTCCTCGCCGGCCCGCTGATTGGCCGGGGCGCCGGTGACGCGTTAGCCTCAGCAAAACTCCTTCGGGCCGAGGAGGTGCGGGTGCTCTTCCGTCAGCTGGAGTATTTCGTCGCGGTCGCGCAGGAGCGCCACTTCGCCCGCGCTGCCGAGAAATGCTTCGTCTCCCAACCGGCGCTCTCTGCCGCGATCGCCAAGCTGGAACGGGAACTGAACGTCACCCTGATCAATCGCGGCCACAGCTTCGAGGGCCTCACGCCCGAAGGGGAGCGGTTGGTGGTGTGGGCCAGGCGGATTCTGGCCGAACACGACGCGTTCAAGGCCGAGGTGCATGCGGTGCGGTCCGGCATCACCGGCATGCTCCGGTTGGGGACGGTGCCCACGGCGTCGACGACGGCGTCGCTGGTGCTCTCGGCGTTCTGCTCCGAGCACCCGTTGGCGAAGGTGCACATCCTTTCCCGGCTGGCGGGCACCGAACTGTACCGTCGGCTGCGGGAATTCGAACTGGACGCCGCGATCGTGCACGCAGAGCCCGACGAGGCCCATGAGGTGAATCTGGTGCCGCTGTACCGGGAGCACTATGTGCTGTTGTCACCCGCGGACATGTTGGGGTCCGCCGCATCGACGATGACCTGGCCGGAGGCCGCCCAGCTGCCGCTGGCATTGCTCACCGCGGACATGCGGGACCGGCAGATCATCGACAAGGCATTCGCGGACCACGCCATAGAGGTGTCGCCCCAGGTCGAAACCGACTCCGTCGCTTCGCTATTCGCACAGGTCGCCGCGGGCAACTGGGCGTGCATCGTGCCGCACACCTGGTTGTGGACGTCGCCGCTGGGCCCGGAGGTCCGCGCGGTGCAGATGGTCGACCCGGTGCTCACGGCGGACATCGCCCTGGCGACCAATTCCGCAGGCCCCGGGTCGCCGATCGCCCGGGCGCTCGCCGCCTCCGCCGCGCAGCTGTCGCTGAACGAGTTCTTCGACGTGCAACTGTCGCGTATCACCCACCGGCGTTGACCGCCTTGCTGGTCGGGTTCAGGCTCGCCAGATGCCCACTTTCCACTCCCGCCGCCGGGTCGAGTTCGCAGTCGATGACCGCCGGTCCGCGAGAGCCAATCGCCTCGGACAGGGCCGAGCGTAACTCCGACGGGGTGGTGACGTGATATCCCTTGCCGCCGAAGGCCTCCGCGATCAGCTCGTGACGTGCCCGCGCGTTGAGCACGGTCGGTGCCGGGTCGGAGCCGTTGGGTGCCTCGTCGCCGCGGTAGACGCCACCATTGTTGAGAATGACCACGGTCACCGGCAGGCGGTAGCGGCAAATGGTCTCGACTTCCATGCCGCTGAACCCGAACGCGCTGTCCCCCTCGATCGCGACCACGGGCTGCCCGGTCTCGACGGCGGCGGCGATGGCGTAGCCCATGCCGATGCCCATGACGCCCCAGGTGCCCGTGTCCAGCCGGTGGCGCGGTAGCTCCATACCGATGACGTTGCGGGCCAGGTCCAGTGCGTTGGCCCCCTCGTTGACCACGTACGCCTCCGGGTTGTCCTGCAGCACAGCGCGAATCGCGCCAAGCGCGTTGTAGAAGCGCATCGGGTGCGGATCTTCGGCCAGCCGCTCGCGCATCTTGGCATCATTGCGGGCGGTGCGCTCGGCGAGCTCCCCGGTCCATTCCGCGGGCGCGGTGACGGGACGGGCGGCCAAGCCGTCACGCAACGCCGTCATCACCGAGCCGATGTCACCGGGCAGGGGCGCCGCGATCGGCTGATTGCTGTCGAACTCCGCCGGCGCTATGTCGACCTGAATGAACTTGGCGTGCGCCGACCACTGCGGCGAATCCCCATGCCCGAGAAGCCAATTCAGCCGTGCGCCGACCAACAGCACCGCGTCGGCGCGTGCGATCGCGAGCGAGCGCGCGGCCGCCGCCGACTGCGGGTGTGAATCCGGCAGCAGGCCCTTGGCCATCGACATCGGCAGAAATGGAATACCGCTGGCCTCCACGAACTCGCGGATCACGTTGTCCGCCTGGGCGTATGCCGCCCCCTTGCCGAGCACGATCAACGGTCGCTCCGCTCGCGCCAGCACCTGCAGCGCGCGCTCGACCGCCTCGGGTGCCGGCAGCTGCCGGGGCGCCGGGTCGACGATCCGCCAGACGGTGTCCGCGCCGGCCGCGGCGTCCATGGCTTGCCCCAGCACGTCGCCGGGGATGTCGAGGTACACGCCGCCGGGACGGCCGGAGATCGCGGAGCGCATGGCGCGCGCGACGCCGCGCCCGATGTCCTCGATCCGGTTGATCCGGTAGGCCGCCTTCACGAATGGTCGCGCGGCGTTGAGCTGGTCGATGTCCTGGTAGTCACCGCGCTGCAGATCGACCAGCGCCCGATCGCTCGATCCCGAGATCTGGATCATCGGGAAGCAGTTCGTGGTGGCGTTGGCGAGCGCCGGCAACCCGTTGAGGAAACCGGGACCGGACGTCGTGAGGCACACACCCGGCCGGCCGGTGAGGAATCCGGCCGCGGCCGCCGCATTGCCGGCCGAACCCTCCTGCCGGAAGCCGATGTAGCGGATGCCGGACGCCTGTGTGACGCGGGCGAGGTCGGTGACCGGGATGCCGACGATCCCGTAGACGGTGTGCACGTCGTTGGCCTTGAGCGCCTCCACCACCAGGTGGAATCCGTCGATCAGCCGCGCGGACCCCTGCGCCTGGCCGGGGGATGCCGAAACTGCGGTCATGGTGGTGACTCCTCACGTCTGGTCGGAGGTGAAGCAAAGCCTGCGCCCTTACTTTGACGCCGGGGCCCGGCGGGTGTCCAAGACGGGGCCGCTATGCGCCGATACATGTCGTCTATCGGCGCTAGTCAGCCGCGGTTTCGGGGCGTCGATAGCCGTTGGTTATCGGCCGTGAGTGATTCGGTATTGGACGGGTGGGAGGCTCACCCGGCATGGTTCGAGCAGTTGCTTGTGACGGCGAAGCGTAAAGGAGCGAAGCGATGAGGTCTGAGGCGATCGTCAGCAGCGAAGCCGCGGGGTCGGCGGAGATCCCGGATGCACGCATCGTGGATCTGGTCGAGGAGGTGGCCCGCCGGTCCCCGGAGGCGCCCGCTCTCGTCGTCACCGCCGAGCGGATACCGCTCGGCTACCGCGATCTAGTCCAGCTGGTGGACGACCTGGCCGGGCAGCTCCGACAGGCCGGGCTCCGCGAGGGTGACCGTGTCGCGCTGCGCTCCGCAAGCAACGCTGAATTCGTCGTCGGACTGCTGGCGGCTTCGCGGGCCGAACTGGTTGCGGTTCCACTGGATCCGGCCCTGCCGGTCGGCGAGCAGCGCGCCCGCAGCGAGGCCGTGGGGGCCAGGGCGGTGCTGATCGACGGCGACGCGCCCGACGACCAAGGCGAACGCGACCTGCCGTGGTGGCCGTTCGCGGTCACGGCCGGTGCTACGGATAGCGCCCCGGCGGTGCGCTTGGCCGCGACTGCACCTCCGGCGCAGGGCTTTTCGACGCCCCAGGGGCTGCGCGACGACGACGCCATGATCATGTTCACCGGCGGCACCACCGGGGTGCCGAAGATGGTCCCGTGGACGCGCGCCAACATCGCCGCCTCGGTGCGGGCGATCATCGCCGGATACGGCCTCGGACCGCGCGATGCCACGGTGGCAGTGATGCCGCTCTACCACGGTCATGGGCTGCTCGCCGCGCTGCTGGCGACCCTGGTGTCCGGCGGTGCGGTGTTGTTGCCCGCGCGTGGACGGTTCTCGGCCCACACCTTCTGGGACGACGTCGACGCCGTCCGCGCCACCTGGTACACGGCGGTGCCGACGATCCATCAGATCCTCTTGGAGCGGGCAGGAGGCGACCGACCCGGCAACGCCGCGTTGCGATTCATCCGCAGCTGCAGCGCGCCACTCACCGCCGAAGCGGCACAGCAGCTGCAGGACACGTTCGGCGCCCCGGTGGTCTGCGCCTTCGGCATGACCGAGGCCACCCATCAGGTGGCGACGACCGAAATCGGCCATGACGAAAACCCCGGTGCCACAGCGGGTCTGGTCGGCCGGTCGACCGGGCCGCAGATCCGGATCGCCGGATCCGACGGCTCGCCCGTGCCGGCGGGAGAGGTCGGCGAGGTCTGGTTGCACGGGCCGACCGTCGTCCGGGGTTACCTCGGCGACCCCGCGATCACCGCGGCAAATTTCACCGACGGGTGGCTGCGCACCGGTGATCTGGGAACGCTGTCGGCGTCCGGCGAGCTGATCATTCGCGGCCGCATCAAGGAACTGATCAACCGGGGCGGGGAGAAGATCTCCCCGGAACGCGTCGAGGGCGTGCTCGGCAGCCATCCCGGCGTGCTGGAGGTCGCCGTGTTCGGGGTCCCCGACAAGCTGTACGGCGAGGCGGTGGCCGCGGTGATCGTTCCCCGGGGCCCCGTCGCACCGACCGCGGAGGAGCTCGCAGAGTTCGGGCGGGACCGGCTGGCCCCCTTCGAGGTGCCGACCAGCTTTCAGCAGGCGGCGGAGCTGCCGCATACCGCGAAGGGCTCGCTGGACCGCCGCGCCGTCGCCGGCCAGTTCGGCGCCGGGGCTTGACGACTCAGACGCTGGCCTTCACCCGGGTGGCCGCGGCCTCCGGCATGGGTTCGTAACGGGCGAAGCCGCGGGTGAACGACGCGGCCCCGTGGGCAAGCGAACGCAGGTCGATCGCGTAGCGCGTCAGCTCCACCTGGGGCACCTCGGCTTTGACCAGCGTGCGTTCGTGGCCCGCGGTGTCGGTGCCGAGGACACGGCCACGCCGGCCCGACAGGTCGCCCATCACCGCGCCGACGAAGTCGTCGGGGACCAGTACCGAGATTTCGTCGATGGGCTCGAGCAGGCTCACCTTCGTCGCCGCGGCCGCCTCCCGCAGCGCCAGGGCGCCCGCCGCCTGGAACGCGAAGTCCGACGAGTCCACGCTGTGGGCCTTGCCGTCGAGCAGGGTCACCCGGATGTCGACGACGGGATAGCCGGCGTGCACGCCCTTCTCCATCTGCGCGCGCACACCCTTCTCCACGCTCGGGATGAATTGCCTGGGCACCGCCCCGCCGACCACCTTGTCGACGAACTCGAATCCGGACCCCTCCGGCAGCGGCTCCACTTCGATGTCGCACACCGCGTACTGGCCGTGCCCGCCCGACTGCTTGACGTGGCGACCATGCCCTTTTGCCTTGCCGCCGAAGGTTTCTCGCAGTGGTACGCGCAGTTCCACGGTGTCGACGGTGACGCCGTAGCGGTTGGCGAGCGCGTCGAGGACGACCCCGGCGTGGGCCTCGCCCATGCACCACAACACGATCTGGTGTGTCTCCTGGTTCTGCTCGATCCGCAGCGTCGGATCCTCGGCGGCCAGCCGGCCCAGTCCGACCGACAGCTTGTCCTCGTCGGTCTTGGCGTGCGCCTGGATCGCCACCGGCAGCAACGGTTCGGGCATCGTCCACGGTTTCAGGACGAGTGGCTCCGCCTTGTCCGAGAGGGTGTCGCCGGTCTCGGCCCGGCTCAACTTGCCGATGGCGCAGATGTCGCCCGCCACCACGGCGGTGGCCGGGCGCTGCTGCTTGCCGAGCGGGAACGACAGGACCCCGACCCGTTCGTCTTCGTCGTGGTCGGGGTGCGTGCTGCCGTTGCCGTTGACCGCGCCGAAGAAGGACGCAAAATGGCCCGACACATGGACCGTCGTGTCGGGCCTGATGGTCCCGGAGAACACCCGGACCAGGCTCAGCCTTCCGACGTAGGGGTCCGACGTCGTCTTCACCACCTCCGCCAGCAGGGGAGCGTCGGGGTCGCAGGTCAGCGTCGCGTGCGGCGCGCCCTGCGGCGTAAACACCTCCGGCAGTGGGTGTTCCATCGGGGACGGGAAGCCGCGCGTGGCGACCTCCAGCAATTCCAGCGTGCCGACGCCGGTGCTGCTGCACACCGGGATCACCGGGAAGAACGAACCCCGGGCGACCGCCCGCTCCAGGTCCTCGATCAGGACCGCCTCGTCGATGGACTCACCACCCAGATAGCGATCCATCAGCGATTCGTCCTCGGATTCCTCGATGATGCCCTCGATCAGGGTGCCACGCGCCTCCTCGATCCGGTCGGCGTCGGCCGGATCGGCCTGCTCTGCGGTCCGCTTTCCGCCGGAGTAGTGGTAGCGCGTCTGCGACAACAATCCGATCAGGCCCTCGCAGGACGGCAGGCCGGTCGGGAGGTAGAGCGGTAACACCTTGTCGCCGAACGCGTTCTGCGCGGCGGCCAGCGCCTCGGAGTAATTGGCCCTGGTGTGGTCGAGCTTGGTGATCACTACGGCGCGGGGCATGCCGACCTGGTCGCATTCCTGCCACAGCGATTTGGTGGGTTCGTCGACACCCTCGTTGGCCGCGATCACGAACAGCGCGCAATCCGCGGCGCGCAGGCCGGCCCGCAGCTCGCCGACGAAGTCGGCGTATCCGGGCGTGTCGACCAGGTTGATCTTGATGCCGTCGTGGGCCAGGGAGGCGACGGCAACGCCGACGGACCGCTGCTGGCGGATCTCGGCGTCGTCGTAGTCGCACACCGTGCTGCCGTCGGTGACGGAGCCCGCTCTGGTCAGCACCCCGCCGGCGACCAACAGCGCCTCGACCAGGGTGGTCTTGCCGCCACCGGACGGTCCCACCAGGACGATGTTGCGCACCTCGCCGGGACCGTTCGCGGTGGGGGCGGCCGCCGCGCCCTGGGAAGCATTCGCCTTGTCCGCCATGACGTTCCTCCAGTTCTCCCCGGCCGCGTCGCCGAGGGGTGCGCCCAGCGTGGTGTGTCCTGGCTCACAGGATCCAGAAGCAACTTTTCCCCCAACCGCGGCCCAACACAAGGCCACGGGCCGGCCACAATTGCGTCTGCCGTCAGGCGTGCCAGCCCGACCAGCGGTGCACCGCGATCGCGATCACCGGCCCGTTCAGCGAAACGGACTGATACTGAGGGTATTTGGCGCGCAGCAGCCGGTGTGCGGACTCCATCGCCGGCCCGCCGGCGTGGATGGTGGCCGTGCCGTCGGCCCGGACCCACCACAACTGCGTCCAATCGTCGGCGTAGTGGTCGACCAGCAGGCTCACGTGGGGGTTGTGTTCGATGTTGGCAAGCCGCCGCAGCCGCCGCGTCGTCTTGGGTTTCGCGTCGACGGCGGTGTACACGACGTCGGCCGGGTCGGCCACCGCGAATACCACCGGCACCAGGTGGGGGAGACCATCGGGCGTGATCGTGGCCAGCCGGGCGACCGGGGAACGCGCCAACCTGGCCTTCGGGTCGAATTCGCCCACCGTGTCAGCCTAGGCGCCGAACCCAACCTTGCCACTGCCATGAATAGCTACCTGCATTACGGTTATATACACACAGTTGTGCCGCCCAGAACCGCAAGGCCGACACAGTTTGTGTTTACCGCGAAGCAGGAAGGGTGACGGGATGAGCAAATCGCACCACCGCTCGGTCTGGTGGTCATGGCTGATCAGCGTGCTGGCTGTGGTCGGGTTGGGCCTCGGTCTGGGCACCGTGCCGGCCGCCGCATCACCGTTCACCGCCCCACAGGCCCCCCTCGACCCGGCCGCATTGGCCGGCCAGGTGGGGCCACAGGTGGTCAACATCAACACCAAGTTCGGCTACAACAACGCGGTGGGCGCCGGCACCGGCATCGTCATCGACCCCAACGGCGTCGTGCTGACCAACAATCACGTGATCTCCGGCGCGACGGACATCAGTGCCTTCGACGTCGGCAACGGGCAGACGTACGCCGTCGACGTGGTCGGCTACGACCGTAGCCAGGACGTCGCGGTGCTGCAGCTACGCGGGGCGGCCGGCCTGCCGACCGCCGCGATCGGCGGCGGGGTTTCGGTGGGCGAGCCCGTCGTCGCGATGGGCAACGCGGGTGGTCAGGGCGGAACGCCGAGCGCGGTGTCCGGCAAGGTCATCGCGCTCAACCAGTCGGTCTCGGCGACCGACACGTTGACCGGCGCGAACGAGTCACTGGGCGGCCTGATCCAGGCCGACACGCCGATTAGGCCCGGCGACTCGGGCGGGCCGATGGTGAACAACGCCGGACAGGTCGTCGGCATGAACACCGCCGCCACCGACAACTACAAGATGTCGGGCGGGCAGGGCTTTGCCATCCCGATCGGGCGGGCGATGGGGGTGGCCGGCCAGATCCGGTCCGGCGCCGGCTCCAACACCGTGCACATCGGCCCGACCGCCTTCCTCGGGCTCGGGGTGACCGACAACGGCAACGGCGCGCGCGTCGAACGGGTGGTCAACACCGGTCCCGCCGGCGCGGCCGGCATCGCCCCGGGTGACGTCATCACCGGGATCGACAGCGTCCCGATCAGCGGGGCCACCTCGATGACGGACGTGCTCGTCCCGCATCATCCCGGTGACACGATCGCGGTGCACTATCGCGCCGCGGCGGGCGGCGACCGCACCGTCAATGTGACGCTGGCCGAAGGGCCGCCGGCCTGACACCCGCGCGGACAGTACCCGACTGGCGCTCAATCCCATTGGCGCCATGGGTGTTTCGTCACATGTCAGCGAGCGTGATTCCGAATGTCGCGCCTCGGGTACCCGTGGCAGCGTGGATTTGATGAACGACGCACGAGAAGCTGTCGAGCACCATCCCGGAGGCGGAAGTCACGTCGAGGGGGGTGTCGTCGAGCATCCCGACTCCGACGACTTCGACAACGCCGCCGCGCTACCCACCGACCCGACGTGGTTCAAGCACGCCGTGTTCTACGAGGTGCTGGTCCGCGCGTTCTTCGACGCCAACGCGGACGGGTCCGGCGACCTGCGCGGGCTCCTGGGACGCCTGGACTACCTGCAGTGGCTCGGCATCGACTGCATCTGGCTGCCCCCGTTCTACGACTCGCCGCTTCGCGACGGCGGGTACGACATCCGGGATTTCTATAAGGTGCTGCCCGAGTTCGGGACGGTCGAGGACTTCGTCGCACTGCTGAACGCCGCGCACGAGCGTGGCATCCGGGTGATCACCGACCTCGTGATGAACCACACATCGGATTCGCACCCCTGGTTTCAGGAGTCGCGGCATGACCCGGACGGCCCGTACGGCGACTTCTACGTGTGGAGCGACACCAGCGAGAAGTACACCGACGCCCGCATCATCTTCGTCGACACCGAGGAGTCCAACTGGACCTTCGACCCGGTGCGCAAACAGTTCTACTGGCACCGGTTCTTTTCGCACCAGCCGGACCTGAACTACGAAAACCCCGCCGTCCAGGAAGCCATGATCGACGTGCTGCGCTTCTGGCTCGGCCTGGGCATCGACGGGTTCCGGCTGGACGCCGTGCCGTACCTGTTCGAACGGGAGGGCACCAATTGCGAGAACCTGCCCGAGACGCACGCCTTCCTCAAGCGGGTCCGCAAGGTCATCGACGACGAGTTCCCGGGCCGGGTGCTGCTGGCCGAGGCCAACCAGTGGCCGGCCGACGTGGTCGAGTACTTCGGCGACACCAGCACCGGCGGCGACGAATGCCACATGGCGTTCCACTTCCCGCTGATGCCGCGCATCTTCATGGCCGTCCGCCGGGAATCGCGCATTCCGATCTCGGAGATCCTGGGGCAGACGCCGGAGATTCCCGAGATGGCGCAATGGGGCATCTTCCTGCGTAACCACGACGAGCTGACGCTCGAGATGGTCACCGACGAAGAACGCGACTACATGTACTCCGAGTACGCCAAGGACCCACGGATGAAGGCGAACGTCGGCATCCGGCGGCGCCTGGCACCCCTGCTGGACAACGACCGGAACCAGATCGAGCTGTTCACCGCCCTGCTGCTGTCGCTGCCCGGCTCACCGGTCCTGTACTACGGCGACGAGATCGGCATGGGCGACGTCATCTGGCTGGGTGACCGCGACGGGGTGCGCACCCCGATGCAGTGGACCCCGGACCGCAACGCCGGGTTCTCCAAGGCCAACCCCGGCCGGCTCTACCTGCCGGCCAGCCAGGACTCCGTCTACGGCTATCAGGCCGTCAACGTCGAGGCCCAGCGCGACACCTCGACGTCGCTGCTCAACTTCACCCGGATGATGCTCGCCGTCCGGCGCCGCCACGAGGCGTTCGCCATCGGCACATTCGAGGAGTTGGGGGGCTCCAACCCGTCGGTGCTGGCGTTCGTGCGCCAGGTGCCGGGCGGCGGCGACACGGTGTTGTGCGTCAACAACCTGTCGCGGTTCCCGCAGCCGATCGAACTGAACCTGCAGCACTGGAGCGGTTGCACGCCGGTGGAACTGACCGGGCACGTCGAATTCCCGCGGATCGGGCACCTGCCCTACCTGCTGACGCTGCCGGGACACGGCTTCTACTGGTTCCAGCTGACTGCATGTGAGGAGGACGCATGACTGATCCTGCCAAGCTGCCCTGGTCGGATTGGCTGCCCCAGCAACGGTGGTACGCCGGCCGTAACCGGGAGCTGACCTCCGCCGAGGCCGCCGTGGTCGTCCCGCTCCGCGACGACCTGGACCTGGTCTTGGTCGATGCGCAGTACGCCGACGGCTCATCCGAGCGCTACCAGGTCATGGTGCAATGGGACGCCGGTCCGGTCTCCGAGTACAGCACGGTGGCCACCATCGGCGCCGCAGGCGACCGCACGGGCTTCGACGCCCTCTACGACACCGACGCCCCCCGTTTTCTGCTGTCGCTGATCGACTCGTCGGCCGTTCTGACGGCGGCGGGCACCGAGGTGCGGTTCGTCAAGGAGCCCGACGTCGAGCTGCCGATGGAGGCGATGCCGCACGTCTCCGACGCCGAGCAGAGCAATACCAGCGTCATCTTCGACCGCGCGGCGATCTTCAAGGCGTTTCGGCGGGTCAACAGCGGCATCAACCCGGACATCGAGCTGAACCGGGTGCTGGCCCGCGCCGGCAACCCGCACGTGGCCCGGCTCCTGGGCACCTACGAGCTGGCCGGCCCGGACGAGGCGTGGCCGCTCGGCATGGTGACCGAGTTCGCGTCCAACGCCGCCGAAGGGTGGGCGATGGCCACCGCCAGCGTCCGCGACCTGTTCGCGGAGGGCGACCTGTACGCCCACGAGGTCGGGGGCGATTTCGCCGGCGAGTCCTGCCGGCTCGGCGAGGCCGTGGCGTCGGTGCATGCCACGCTGGCCGAGTCGCTGGGAACGGCGGAGTCGGCGTTCCCGGTGGACACCGTGCTGGCGCGGCTGGCTGCGACCGTCGCGAAGGTGCCCGAGCTGCGGGAGTACGCCTCGACCATCGAGGAGCGGTTCGCCAAGCTCGCCGACCAGCCGATCACCGTCCAGCGGGTGCACGGCGACCTGCACCTCGGTCAGGTGCTGCGCACCCCCGAGAGCTGGCTGCTGATCGACTTCGAGGGCGAACCGGGGCAGCCGCTCGACGAGCGCCGCGCGCCGGATTCACCGTTGCGCGACGTGGCCGGCGTGCTGCGGTCCTTCGAATACGCCGCGTACGGGCCGTTGGTCGACCAGGCGGCCGACAAACAACTGGCCGCCCGCGCCCGCGAATGGGTCGAACGCAACAGGACCGCGTTCTGCGAGGGCTACGCCGCCGCGTCGGGAAGCGACCCGCGGGATGCGGCTGACGTGCTGGCCGCCTACGAGCTCGACAAGGCCGTGTACGAGGCCGGCTACGAGGCGCGGCACCGGCCCGGCTGGTTGCCGATCCCGCTGCGCTCCATCGCCAGGCTCACCGCCTCATAGCAAACTCTGATCTGCGAGTAGCGCGGGCATCTGAAACCATGTCCGTGTGACAAAGGAGATCTTCGACAGCGAGGCGCGGCTGTCCTGGGTGCTGGCGGCGCTGGCGGGTGTGCTGGGGGCAACGGCTTTCACGCACTCCGCCGGCTACTTCGTGACCTTCATGACCGGCAACGCGCAGCGCGCCGCGCTCGGCTACTTCCGGGGCGATGTCTTGCTCTCCGTGAGCGCGGGCCTGCTGATCGTGTGCTTCGTCGGTGGCGTTGTCGTCGCGTCGGTGTGCCGGCGGCATTTCTGGGTGGCGCACCCGCACGGGCCCACCGTGCTGACGACCTTCAGCCTGTTCGCCGCCACCGCGTTGGACATATTCGACGAGGGGTGGGAGGAAAACTTCCTCGATTTCGCGCCGATCACGTTGGTGGCGTTCGGCATTGGCGCATTGAACACGTCATTCGTCAAAGACGGCGAGGTGTCGGTTCCGCTGAGCTACGTGACCGGAACGCTGGTCAAGATGGGGCAGGGCATCGAGCGCCACATCGCCGGTGGAACGCTGGCCGACTGGCTCGGCTACTTTCTGCTGTTCGCCAGCTTCGTCTTCGGCGCCACGGTCGGCGGCTTGATCAGCCTGGTGGTCAATGGCACGTGGATGCTGGTGGTCGCTTCGTCCGTGTGCGCGTTGACAACTGGATACACGTACTTTCACCAGGATCGCCGCGCCTTGCTCGACTGAACCCAAAAAGCATCGGCAGTAGCGCTGACCGGTGCGCTACTGCCGATGCTGGTTCGGAGGGTTTCAGGCGGCCGGCGGCGCCGGCTGTGCGGGCTGCGCCGGCTCCGCCGGTTGGGCCGTGGTGTTGCCGGCCAGCAGCACCTGCTGGATGTCGGGCTTCATCGCGACCAACTGCTGGTTCCAGTAGGGCCACGAGTGCGTGCCGTTGGCCGGGAAGTTGAACGTCCCGTTGCGTCCGCCGGCGGCCACGTAGCTGTTCTGAAATTGCTGGTTGGTGCGCAGCGTGAGGCCTTCCAGGAACTTGGCCGGCATGTTGTCGCCGCCCAGGTCGCTCGGCGTTCCGTTGCCACAGTAGACCCAGATTCGGGTGTTGTTGGCGACCAGTCGCGGGATCTGGACCATCGGGTCGTTACGCTTCCACGCCGGGTCGGTCGACGGGCCCCACATGCTGTTGGCGTTGTAGCCACCCGAGTCGTTCATCGCCAGCCCGATCAGCGTCGGCCACCAACCCTCGGAGGGATTGAGGAAGCCCGAAAGCGAAGCGGCGTAGGGGAATTGCTGCGGGTAGTAGGCGGCCAGGATCAGGGCGGAACCGCCGGACATTGACAGCCCCACCGCGGCGTTGCCCGCCGGGGAGATCTGCTTGTTGGCCTGCAGCCACAGCGGCATCTCCTGGGTCAGGAACGTCTCCCACTTGTAGGTGTAGTTCTGACCGTTGCCCGACGACGGCTGGTACCAGTTGCTGTAGAAGCTGGACTGCCCGCCGACCGGCATCACCACCGACAGGCCGGACTGGTAGAACTCCTCGAAGGCCGGGGTGTTGATGTCCCAGCCGTTGTAGTCGTCCTGCGCGCGCAAGCCGTCGAGCAGGTAGACGGCGTGCGGTCCGCCGCCCTCGAACTGGACCTTGATGTTGCGGCCCATCGACGGCGATGGCACCTCCAGGTATTCCACCGGCAGGCCCGGCTTCGAGAACGCTCCCGCGGTAGCCGAGCCGCCGACGGCGGTGACGAGGCCGGACATCAGGGCAGCCCCCACAGCCGCGACCGCGAGCTGGCGCGGCATGGCTGCCGCGGCGCCACGCAACTTCCGCAACTCAGAAAAGAACTTCATAGCTCTCTACCCATCCCAACTTTCGTCTGCCGCGTGCCGCGGTCGAATCCCTTCGCTGGGCAGTGAAACACGGGGAGAGGGGTCGAATCGCCTGTCAGGGCCGAAGCTTCAGATCGCGGTTGGCTAACGATTGGGAGTCGGCCGGGAAACGTTGCATTCGGGTCACAATCGGCCATCGATAGCGCGCGCCGCACATCCCGGCGGTGTGCGCTATGCCACGAGGCGGCGCAATAGCGTTGAGGCCGCGCCGATTCCGAGCACCGCGGCAACCAGCAAGACAATGACGTCCACCGGGTTGAACGGCGTACCGATGAGCAGGCCGCGCAGGGCGTCGACCTCGTAGCTGAGGGGGTTGACTCGGCTCAGCACGTGCAGCCAGGTCGGCATGACGTTGACCGGGTACAAAGCGTTGGAGGCGAAGAACAATGGCATCGTGATGGCCTGGCCGATTCCCATCAGGCGATCACGGTTGCGCACCAGGCCGGCCAGCGTCATCGACAGGCACGCGAAGAACGCGGCACCCAGCATGACGACAGCCATCGCCGCCGCGATTCGCAGCGGGTTGACCGTCAGCCCGACATTCATCAGATATGCCAACGCCATCACGCCGACCACCTGGGCGACCGAGCGCACGCCGGCCGCGAACGCCTTGCCGGTGATCAACGCCGACGCGGGCGCGGGCGTCACCATCAGCTTGGCCAGGACGCCGGCGTCCCGGTCCCAAATGATCTGTATCCCATAGAAAATGGAGATGAACAGCGCGGACTGGGCGATGATGCCCGGCGCCAGGAACGCCAGGTACGACACCGATCCGGTGTGGATGACGTGCAGGTGGCTGAAGGTGGTTCCGAAGATCAGCAGCCACAGCGCCGGTTGCACCATCCGGGTGACGAGTTCGGTCCTGTCGTGCTGCAACTTCTGCATCTCGACGATCGCGAACGCGCCGATACGGCTGAACACGGCGCCCACGCGCTGCCACCCGCGCGGGGCGCGGACCAGGGTCCCTGGCCTGGCGCTATCAACCGACACGGCGCGCAACCTTTCTGGCGGAACGGATTTCGCGGAATGAGCCTTCCGACTCGGAGGTGTCGCCGTCCACCAAGTCGGATGCCGCGTAGTGGCGGAACACGTCCTCCAGGGTTGCGTGTGGCGACACCGTCGACTTCAACTTGGCCGGCGTGCCCACCGCCTGCAGCTCACCGCGGTGCATCAGGGCGACGCGATCGCACAGCGCGTCGGCCTCCTCCATGTAGTGGGTGGTCAGCAGCACGGTCATCCCGAACTGCGCCTGCATCTTCTGCACCTGCGCCCAGACGCCGTCGCGCGCGATCGGATCGAGCCCGACGGTCGGCTCGTCGAGAACCAGCAGCGACGGGCGGTTGACGAGCGCCTGCGCCACCTCGAGACGGCGGACCATGCCGCCGGAATAGGCCGCGGCAAGCCGGTCGGCCACGTCGAGTAGATCCATCGCCGCCAGCGCCTGCTCCGCGCGGTCGGAACGCTCGGACCGGGGCACACCGTAGAGGCGCGCGAACCACTCGACATTCTGCCGGCCGGTCAATGCGGGCTCGATCGAGAGTTGTTGCGGCACATAGCCGATATTGCTGCGAATGTCGGTGGTTTGGTGGCGGGCGTCGAGCCCGAAGATGCGTAATTCGCCCTGCTGCACCGGGGCCAGCGTGGTGAGCATCCGGACCATGGATGTCTTCCCGGCGCCGTTGGGGCCGAGCAGGCCCATGGTCTCGCCCGGCCGCACCTGCAACGTGACGTCGTTGACTGCGGTGAACTGGCCATACCGGTAGGTCAGGTGCCTGGCGTCGACCGCCATCGGCAGTGAACCGCTCATCGTCGCTCCTGCAGTGTCTGGGTCATCATCTCGATGACCTCCAATCCCCTTGTCAAAGATTCGATCTGGTCGTCGTCGAGTTCGGCGAGCACCTCGGCTAGCGCCCCTCGCCGCGCGGCGCGAGACGCGTCGACGATCTCCTGGGCCGGTTCGGCCAGGTGTAACCGGCCGACCCTGCGGTCCGGGTCGCCGACGGTCCGGACGAGCAGTCCGCCGGAGACCAACTTCGAAACCAGGGTCGACGCGGTGTTGGGGGCCAGCCCGAGCTCGGCGGCGGCCGCGTTGACCGAGATGGCGGGTTGCCGGGCCACCAGCCACAACAGCTCGGACTGCGACTCGGTCAGCGTCGACGCGTCGAAGCCACGCCCGGCCGTGCGCCGCAACTGCCGGCGGAACCTGCCGACAACGCGAAACACGTCGGTGACCACATCCGTCGTTGACTGCACCTTTTCCATAATACCTCTGTAGGCGAGCTATTTATGTGGGGAAGCTGTGCAGAACGTATGTACCCGTTACTTAGGGAGGCGATGCAGGACCACGTCGATCAGGGCCCCGTCATCGACGCGGGCCGTCATGTAGGTGCAGAAGGGCTGCCTGCGCCGATCGGTCGGCGAACCGGGATTGAGCAGGCGCAACCCGGTGTCGGTGCGCGTGTCCCACGGGATGTGGCTGTGCCCGAACACCAGGACCTCGGTGTCGGGATACAGCCGCGACATCCGGGCTTCCCGCCCGGCCGCCGCGCCGGTCTCGTGCACCACGGTGAACCGCACACCCGCCAGGGTCGCGTCCGCCCGCTCGGGCAGCCGACACCGCAGCTCGGGACCGTCGTTGTTGCCCCAGCACGCCACCAGCCGGGCCGACCTGCGTTCGAGTTCGTCGAGCAGGTCGGGCGTCACCCAGTCACCGGCGTGCACGACGACGTCGGCCGCGTCCACCTCGGCCCAAATCCGCGCGGGCAGGTCGCGGGCGCGTTTCGGGACATGGGTGTCGGAAATCAGCAGCAGCCGCACAGCCCCATCTTGCGCCAGCGGCTTTCACCCGGCCGTCGACGCCATGGCCTTTTCAGGCTTGGTCGAGGGCGCGTCGCCGGGCTCGCCCAGCAAGAGCGAACGAACGAGGCTCCGCGGACCGAACGGTCGCAGCATCTCACTGGCGGGGCGGGGCCGCACGCGGATCGGCCACCAGAACCACCGCCCCAGCAGCGCGGCGATCGACGGCGTCATCAGCGAGCGCACGATCAGGGTGTCGAACAGCAGGCCGAGCCCAATCGTGCTGCCGGCCTGGCCGATCGAGCGCAGGTCGCTGGCGACCATCGACATCATGGTGAAGGCGAAGACCAGTCCCGCGGTGGTGACGACGCCCCCGGTCTCGCCCATCGATCGGATGATGCCGGTCTTCAGCCCGGCGCCGATCTCCTCCTGGAAGCGTGACACCAGCAACAGGTTGTAGTCGGAGCCCACGGCGAGCAGGATGATCAGCCCGAATACCGGTGCGATCCAGTTCAACTCGAGACCCAAGAGGTGTTGCCACACGAGAACCGAGAGCCCGAAGGCGGCGCCGAGCGACAGCAGGACCGTGCCGACGATTACCAGGGAGGCCACCAGCGCGCGCGTGATGATCACCATGACGACGAAGATCAGGGTGAGCGCCGCCAGCCCCACGATCAGCAGGTCGTAATGCGAGCCCGACTGGATGTCGCGATAGATGGCCGCCGTGCCCGCCAGGTAGAACTTGGCGCCGGTCAGCGTCGTTCCCTTGACCGCCTGGTGCGCGGCGGCCAGTTCCGGCACGACGGCGGAAATGCCTGCCGGCGTTGCCGGGTCTGCGTCGTGGGTGATGATGAACCGCGCGGCCTTTCCGTCTGGGGAAAGGAAGAGCTTGAGCCCGCGCTGAAAGTCGGGATTCTGGAAGGCTTCCGGGGGCAGATAGAAGTAGTCACCGCTGCGGGAGGCGTCGAACGCCTGCCCCATCGCGCTGGCCGTGTCGGTCATCTGCGCCATCTGGGTGACCAGGTTGGAGAAGCTGCTGTGCATCGTGAGCAGCGTTCCCTGCATCGATTTGGCGACGGCGATCATTGGCGGGAACTGCGCAAGCATCTGCGGAATGATCGCGTCGACGTTGTTGACGTCCTTGATCAGCGTGCTCATGTTCTCGCTGAACTTGTCGACACCGTCGATCGCCTCGAACACCGACCTCGTCGCCCAGCAGACGGGGATGTTGTAGCAGTGCTGTTCCCAATAGAGGTAGCTGCGGAGCGGCCGGGCGAAGTCGTCGAAATCCGCCAGATGGTCTCGCATCTCGTCCAGCGTGGCCTGCATCTCGTGCATATCGCCGACCATGCGGTGGGTGGCGTCGCTCATCTGCCCGAGCAGGCCCTGCATGCGCTGCATCGAGACGATCATGGCGCCGAGGTCGTCGCTCATCTTGAGCACGTCGTTCGTGCGGTCCCGCATGAACTGAAGGTTCTGCTGGATCGGGATCGATTGCGCGCTGATCTGGAACGGGATGGAGGTGTGCTCGATCGGGCCGCCCAACGGGCGGGTGATGCTCTGCACCATCGCGATCCCCGGCGAACGGAAGATGTCCTTGGCGATCCTGTCCAGGATGATCATGTCGCCGCTGTTCCGCATGTCGTGGTCGCTCTCGATCATGAGGATGTCGGGATTCATGGTGGCGGCGCTGAAGTGGCGCTCCGCGGCCGCGTACCCGACGTTCGCGGGCACGTTGGCGGGTGTGTAGAACCGATCGTTGTAGCTGACCTTCATGCTCGGCATGATCAGGATGCCGACGATCGCGATGACCAGGGAGGCTGCGAAGACGGGGCCGGGCCACCGCACCGTGGCGGTGCCGATCCGCCGCCATCCGCGCGTCTTGATCATCCTTCTCGGGTCGAGCAGGCCGAACCGGGTGGCCACCGCGACCACCGCGGGCGCCGCGGTCATCGCTCCCGCGACGACGACCAGCAGGCCCAACGCGGACGGAATGCCGAGTGCCTTGAAGTACGACAGGCGCGCCAGGTGAAGGCAGAACGTCGCCCCGGCGATGGTCAACCCCGAGCCCAAAATGATGTGCGAGGTCCCGCGGAACATCGTGTAGTACGCGGTTTCTCGGTCCTGGCCGGCCTGGCGAGCCTCCTGGTAGCGCCCGATGAGGAAGATCGCGTAGTCCGTCCCCGCCGCGATGGCCAACGAGGAGAGCATCGCAACGACGAACGTCGAGAACCCCAACAGTTCGTAATTCCCCAGGAGCGCGACAAGCCCTCGGGCAGTACCCATCTCGAAGCCGACCATGACGAGGACCAGTAACACCGTGCTGACCGATCGATAGGCGATGAACAGCATGATCATGATGACCACGCCCGTGACGCCCATCATTTTGAACATGCTCTTGTCGGCGGCTTCGTTCATGTCGGTGGTCAGCGCGGCGGGGCCGGTGACGTAGACCTTGAGGCCCTTGGGGGGCTCCGACTTGTCGACGATCTTCCGCACCGCGTCGACGGACTGGTTCCCCAGCGTGCTGCCCTGGTTGCCCGCCAGATTGAGCTGGACGTAGGCGGCCTTGCCGTCGCGGCTCTGGACGCCGGCGGCGGTGAGCGGATCACCCCAGACGTTCTGGACATGCTGGACGTGCTTCGGATCGGCCTGCAGCTTCTGGACCAGGCCGTCGTAGTAGCGCCGCGCCTCGTCACCGAGTTGCTTGTCGCTCTCGAGAACGATCATCGCGATGCTGTCGGAATCCGATTCATGGAAGGTGGCCCCGATGCGCTTGGCGGCGATCATCGCCGGGGCGTCCTGCGGCGACATCGTCACCGCGTGATTTCTGGCAACCGATTCGATCGGCGGCACAAGCACATTCAGGGCGACGGTGAGCAGTAGCCAGCCGATGATGATGGGCCACGCGAAGGTGCGGACGAACCGCATGAACCTCGGCCGGGCGTCGTTGCCGGCGTTCATCCGGCTTTCACCAGACAGGAAGTTTGCGCGTGACGCCCGGCCGAGGATCGCTCGTCCTCGACTTTGCCGTTGACGCTGATGCGGCAGCCGATGTCATCGCTGTCGCCTTGTGCCACCACGCTGGCGATGACTGCCGGCACCGTCGTGGTGATCGTGAAGGTCCATGGCAGCGTGCTGAAGTCGGCCTGTTCGGGCTGTGCGTTCTTGTTCAGGTAGCTCACGCTCCCGGTCGTGTCGCTGGGTCCGTAAACCTCGTAGGTGACCCGCTTGATGTGCGAGGCAACGAGCGGTTCGGCGCTGCTGCCCGTCGCGGTGAAGATCGCGTCCGAGCCGAAAACGCCGCGGAGCCGGTCGACGGCCACGCCGCCGAGGGCGACCGCAACCACGACGACGAGCGGCACCCAGGCCCGTCTGAGAAACGTGGACACTGCCGTTCCCTTTCGCTCGGTCTCTTCGGTAGGGATTACGCCCGCCTCGCCGGACCTGATAGGGCCATTCGGCCCGCATTTGAGAATCGACAGGCACTCGTGGCACGCCATCGCGTGACCGGGTACCGGGAGCCGCGACTAATCCGCGTCTGTTATACCATACCCCCGGGGGTATCAGCCAAGTGTGTGCATATACCCCGTGGGGTATGGTATGAAGGAGTCATGGCAAACGAAGTCAGGGGCAGCGCGTCGCCCAAGCCCGATGTCGTCGGGCACGACCAGGGCGACATGGACGCCGTCCTCGCCCGGTTGCGCCGCGCCCAAGGTCAGCTCGGCGGCGTCATCGCGATGATCGAGCAGGGGCGCAGTTGCAGAGACGTCGTCACGCAATTGGCCGCGGTGTCGCGGGCGCTGGATCGCGCCGGTTTCAAAATCATCGCGTCCGGCCTGCGCGACTGCATCACCCGCCCGGAGGGTAGTCCCACTGACGGGCCGGCCGTGTCGATCGACGAGCTGGAGAAACTGTTCCTCAGCCTGGCCTGACGGCCGGCGTCTACGAAAGGCGAAGAGCGATGAACCCCGCCGATGATGGTCGAGCCGGACGCGAAGTCACGTTGTGGTTGGACCCGGTGTGCCCGTTCTCCTGGAATACCGCGCGTTGGCTGCGCGCCGCGGCCGAGAAGACCGGCGTGGCTGTCGATTGGCAGCTGATGAGCCTGGCGGTGCTCAACGAGGGACGGGAACTTCCACCCCCTCAGCAGGCTCGCATGCGTGACTCGCGGCAAGTCGGCCGGCTGATGGCCGCCATCGCGCGGGAGCGGGGCGTAGCCGGTTGGACCGCCGCATATTTCGCGTTCGGTGAGCGCTACTTCGATCGCTCCGAACCCCTCGACGAAGGCCTCGTCGGCCGCCTGCTGTCCGCGGCGGGGGCGCGCGACACCACCGCCGCCGTCATCGCCGACGAGTCGTTGGACGAACAGGTGCGGCGCGGGCACCAGGCGGCGCAGGACGCGCTCGGCGAAACCGGGGGCAGCCCGATTCTGCGTATCGACGGGCATGCCTTCTTCGGCCCGGTTCTGACCGCTTTACCCGAGGCGCAGGAGACGGTCGCAGTGTTCGACGCGGTCGCCACCTTGGCCGCGGTTCCCCAATTCGCCCAGTTGCAACGTCCGCGCTCCGCGGCCTAGTGCTTCCGCAAGTTCGACACGGGAAAGAGGAGAAGAAATGACAGCCGGATTGAGCACCACTTTGCACACCTCGTTCGACGACGCGGTGAAACGAACGACCGAAGCCCTGGCCGAGCAGGGTTTCGGCGTGTTGACCACCATCGACGTCAAAGCCACGCTGAAGCAGAAGCTCGGCGAAGACATGGAGGACTACCTCATCCTGGGGGCGTGCAACCCGACCCTGGCGCATCGCGCCCTGGGCATTCACCGTCAGATCGGCCAATTGTTGCCGTGCAACGTGGTGGTGCGGACCGACCCCGCCAAAGGCGATGCGATTCTCGTCGAGGCGATGGACCCGCAACTCATGGTCAAAGTGACGGGCGAGCCAGGGGCGTTGCAGGAGGTGGCCGACCAGGCGACCGCCAAGCTGCAGGCCGCGATCGGTGCGCTCGGCTAGCGAGCACCCGCCGCTCGAATTAGCTTGTGGCGCGGCGCATCAGCCTTGCTGGCTCCGCGCTTCAGCACCCGTTTCCCCGGCGTCGAAGGAGTCATCGGAACCGGCCGCTCCGACATACGAGCCGTCGGCTTCTCCGGCCGCGTCGCGCGACCGAGACTCGTGGGTTTCTGGTTCCACGTCCGACTCGGCTTTGTGGCCCTTGTTCTCAGCCATTCGTTTCCTTCCGGTGGGGCGGCTAACCCCTGACGGGTTCCCGCCTCATGCGCCGCCAAACGTAGAAGAGGCCCAGCCGCGACGTTCACCATCTCCGCCGCACATCGCGCCAGTGCAGGAATGGAGTCGGACGGTTCGCCGCAACGAATCCAAATCGCCTGTGCCCGTGCAGTTGCGGTACCCGGCATCCGACCGATCGGGAACGGGTCACGCCTCGCTCAATGCGTCGCCGAACCCGCGCACCACGCGGCTGTGTTGACTTTCGGCCAGCGCCTGTCCGGCTCCCAGCAACAGCACCATAGGCCAATCGAGGATTTGGATCGCCGCCAGTGCGGCCAGCCCACCGTAGAACGCGAGGCGGTCGGGGCGGGGGATCCGCACCCGCCCGAGTAGCGGAACATCAAGGCGCATGCTCTCGGCATCGCGGATACGCTCCGACGGTCGCCGGGGCGCCGGACCGTATTTGTCGAGCCCATGCGCTACCGATCCAGGCTTGGGGCCGGTGCGTTCTGGCATGCCGTCCTCCCTTCGTGCGGTTCTGCGTACTCGCGCAGGGCTTCCCCCGTCGGCCGCACCGAAACGTGTGCCGGCCCGTGATGTCGGGTGGCGGCGGCGCTATTGTTACCACCCGAAGTCAAGGAGGACTCAATGCGCACCTTCGAATCAGTGGCCGATCTCTCGGCCGCGACCGGTGAAACGATCGGGCACAGCGATTGGGTGACCATCACCCAGGAGGACGTCAACCTGTTCGCCGACGCGACCGGCGATCACCAGTGGATCCACGTGGATCCGGAGCGCGCGGCCGCCGGGCCCTTCGGGGGGACGATCGCCCACGGTTTCATGACGCTGGCGCTGTTACCCCGCCTCCAGCACCAGATCTACACCGTCAACGGCATCAAGCTCGCAATCAATTACGGCCTCAACAAGGTTCGTTTTCCCGCCCCCGTGCCGGTCGGTTCCCGGGTGCGCGCGCAGACATCGCTGGTCAGCGTCGACGACGTCGGAAACGGCGCCGTGCAGGCGACCATGTCGACGACCGTCGAGATCGAGGGCGCACCCAAGCCGGCGTGCGTTGCCGAAAGCATCGTCCGCTACATCACCTGACGGCCCCCGTGACGCCATGCCGCGAGGCATAAACCACGGCGACGTTTGACGGCGTGTCGCCGCCAAGGTTTATGTGTCGTGGGGAGCGACGCGGTCGTGCCCCGTGACGCCATGCCGCGAGGCATAAACCACGGCGACGTTTGACCGCGTGTCGCCGCCAAGGTTTATGTGTCGTGGGGAGCCGGGTCAGAACTCGGCGATCGAATGCTCGAGCCGCTCGGCCAGCCGGGCCTGGGCCTCGGCGCGGCGCGTGGGGATGTGGGCCGAGGGGAATGGCGTTGGCACGGGCTGATATTCGCGCAAAGTCCGGCGCGCCACCGTCATCTTGTGTAGTTCGGTGGCGCCGTCGGCGATGCCCAGCGACTCGGCGGCGACCAACATCTTGACGAACGGCATCTCGTCGGACACCCCGAGCGCACCGTGCAGGTGCATGGCCCGCTGTACGACGTCATGCAGCACCTGGGGCATGGCGACCTTCACCGCGGCGATGTCCCTGCGCACCTTCTGATAGTCGTGGTGCTTGTCGATCAGCCACGCGGTGCGCAGCACGAGCAGCCGGAACTGTTCGATCTGGATCCAGCTGTCGGCGATCTTCTCCTGGGTCATCTGAAAGTCGGACAGCCGCCCGTGCCGCGTCTTGCGCGATACCGCCCGCTCGCACATCATGTCAAACGCACTGCGCGCCAACGCGATTGTGCGCATCGCGTGGTGGATGCGCCCGCCGCCGAGCCGCGTTTGCGCGATCATGAACGCCTGGCCCTCGCCGCCCAGCACGTGATCGGCAGGGACGCGGACATCGGTGTAGCGGACGTAGCCGTGGCTGGCGCGCGCCGAGGACTCGGCGCCGACGCCGACGTTGCGCACGATCTCGATGCCCGGTGTCTCGGCCGGAACGATGAACAGCGACATCTTGTCGTAGGTGCGCGCTTCGGCGTTGGTGACGGCCATGACGATGAAGAACGACGCGTGCTTGGCGTTGGTGGAGAACCACTTCTCGCCGTTGAGCACCCAATAGTCGCCGTCGCGGGTCGCGGCGGTGACGAACTGTCCCGGATCCGAACCACCCTGCGGCTCGGTCATCGAATAGCACGAGGTGATCTCGCCGTCGAGCAGCGGTTGCAGGTAGCGGGCCTTCTGTTCCTCGGTGCCGAACATGGCCAGGATCTCCGCGTTGCCGGAGTCCGGCGCCTGGCAGCCGAACACCGACGGCGCCCAGCGGGAGCGGCCCAGGATCTCGTTGAGCAGGGCGAGCTTCACCTGACCGAAGCCCTGACCGCCCAGCTCCGGCCGCAGGTGTGCGGCCCAGAGCCCCTGGTCCTTCACCTGCTGCTGCAGCGGCCGCAGGATGGCCATCATCTCGGCGTTGTTCTTGTCATAGGGGTCGAGGGCGACCAAGTCGAGCGGTTCGAGCTCGTCGGCCATGAACTTCTCGACCCAGTCGAGCTTGGCCTGATAATCCGGGTCCGTTTCGAAATCCCACACGGTGACCACCCGTTCCCCGGCGCGGCGTCGCGCCGGACTCGTCGATGAAGCCACCTCATCGTAAATGGCGGCTTTGGAAGATCAGTCCTCGCGGCGGGTGTCGATGACGCGCTGCGCGATGTCGACGAGCTTGACCTGACTCTCCTGGGACAGGCGGCGCAGCAGGTCGAACGCGCGAAGTTCGTCGACGCCGTAGCGCTCCATGATGATGCCCTTGGCCTGGCCGATCCGGTCCCGCGTCGACAGGGCCGATTGCATCTGCTGTCCGTGCCGCCCGGCGATGATCGCCGAGGCGGCGTGCGCGGCGAATACGGTGCCGATGGTTTCGGCTTCGGGGTCCCACGCGTTGGCCTTGAAGCTGAACAGGTTCAGCGCGCCGGCGGTGCGTTCCGCGGTGTACAGCTTGAAAGACAGGCTGCTCAGCACACCGCGTTCCACGGCGGCCGGTGCGTATCGGGGCCAGCGCGGCTCCTCGCGCAGGTCGTCGGTCCGCACGATCGTTTGCTTCAAAGCGGCGTCGTGGCAGGGGCCCTCGTGGAACTCCTGTTGTAGCTTGTCGAGCTTCGCGGCCAGGCTGTCGGTGTCGGCCACCGATTCGAAGTCTCCGCCGGCTTTGATCAGCAGCACCCCGGCGACGTCCGCCGCGGGAATGAGCTCCACCGCGGCGGCGGTCACGTCGGTGAGCACCTGCTCGAGCGAGCGCGGCGCGGCGATGTCGCGGGAGAGCTCAGCCATCCGCCTCGCCAGCTCATGCCGGGAACTCGGGTCCGATAGGTCCATAAGCGGGATTGTCCATGATGGACCCCCGTTCGTCACACGGGCACCCGTTCGCAGCGCCCGCAGGCGGTTCAGGAGTTGCTGTCACGGTCGTTTGGTCGCGGAGGCCGCGGGTACCCGGCGACACCATGACCTTCTCGACAAGCCAAGGGAGACCCAGTGTTCGTTCATAACAAAGATCTTCAATTCGAGGTCCGCGTCGACCGGCCCGACCCCCGGTTCGCGACGTTGCTGATGGACCAATTCGGCGGCGCCAATGGGGAACTCACCGCCGCATTGCAGTACTTCACCCAGGCCTTCGTGCTTCGGCAGAAGAACCCGAAGATGTACGACCTCTTCATGGACATCGCCACCGAGGAGCTCAGTCACCTCGAGATGGTCGGCTCGATGATCACGATGCTGCTCGACGGCCTCAACGACAACCTGAAGATCGCCCACGAGAAATGTGACTGGATGCCGGCGGTGGCCAGCGGCGACGGACGCGACAGCATCATCCACTCGGTATCGGTCAACCCCCTGTTCCTGGTGCTCAGCGGTGGTGGGCCGGACGTCAAGGACTCCGGGGGAAACAATTGGACCGGCGCCTTCATCGACGCCAACGGCGACCCGACCGTCGACCTGCGCAACAACATCGCAGCCGAGTCGCGCGCCAAGATCGTGTACGAGTACCTCAAGCAGTACACCGACGACCCCGGTGTGCAGGACACCCTCAACTTCCTGATGACGCGCGAGGTCGCGCACTACCAGCAATTCACCGCGGCGCTGAACGAGCTTCCGGTGAACTTCCCGCCGGGTCAGCTGCCGGGCGATCCGCGCTTCCAGAACGTCGCGTTCAACATGTCCGACGGCAACGGCGAATCGATCCGTGGCCCGTGGAATCAGGGCCAGGGGCCGTGGCCGAAGGGCGTGGAGTGGGAGTACGTCGAAAAGCCCGAACAGCAGTGGCTGGGCGGCAGCACGCGACAGAACCAGGGTGCGCAGCAGAACCCCCAGGGCTCACCCGCGATCAAGGCCGAAAAGCCTTTCACGCACGAACAGCACGCCCCCACAAGCTGATTGGCATAGGAAGGCCGGGCGCCGACGACCCAGCGCCCGGCCTTCGCGTGTTTCGTTATTTGACCTGAGGGTCCGGCGGGTTGTCCTCGGCGCGGCCGGTGAGCGCGTCGCGAACGTGGTCGACGACCGCCGCCCCCATTCCCATGGTCTTCAGCACCGCCGGGGGACTCTATCGATGGGAGGGCCGCCGCG
>NZ_LZJA01000060.1:0-13744 GCF_001666785.1 Mycobacterium sp. E3305
ACCGCCGACCGGCGTGTTCGCTGAAGGATTAAACGCGAACTTCACACCGCCGTTTGATTTTGGTGCCCCCGAGTCGGGTGGCCCCCGACGCGTCGGAATCTGCTCGGTGCGCTGGTGTCAGGCATGATGATTCCGATGCGCGTTCCGACCCTGTTGCTGTGCTTGGTGGTCGCCGTGGCGACGTCGGTGACGTCGTGCAAGCGGCCGCCGAACGATCGTGCGTCGGTCCCCCCGGCGCCGACCGTGCGCAGCAGCGCGCCGGCGCAGCGGCTGAGCCAGCCCCAGCAGAAGGCGGTAGCGGGGCCGGTGGACCCGGACAAGCGCGTCGGCGCCATCTTCATCGACGGGGGGCCGCTGCACGTGTGCACGGGCTCGGTGGTGCATTCGACGGGCGGCAACCTGATGATGACCGCGGCGCACTGCCTGGCCGGGGCCTCCAAGATCACCTTCGTGCCGGGCTTCGCCGGCGACGCGCCACCCGGCCCGGCCGATGTGTGGAAGGCCGACGCCGTCTACCTGGACCCCCGCTGGAGCGCGAGCAAGGATCCGAACGCGGACTATGCGATCGCGCGGCTGAGCAACGACGCCGGGGGTTCGGTGGAGGCCCGCGCCGGGCTGGCGCTGACGCTGGGCACCACGCCGCCGCCCGGCAGCCACGTCACCGTGATGGGCTACCCGGCCGGCGTGGGTGGCGCGCCCATCGGGTGTCAGGCCAGCACGTCGGTGACCGAGGGCGGCTTCCCCTCGTTCCCGTGCGAGGGGTTGGTGGACGGCACCAGCGGCGCACCCTGGGTCAGCGGCACCATCCTCACCGGGGTGATCGGTGGTTTCGAGCGTGGTGGCTGCGCCGCGAACGTCTCGTATTCGGCGCCGTTCGACGCGCGAACCGCGCAGTTGCTGGCCCGCGCGGACGCCGGCGGCCCCGGCGACCCGATTCCCGGAGAACTCGACGACAGCTGTTAGTGGCGAAACTGGTTGAGCGCGCGCACTTTGTTCATCACGTCGAGCGCGGCCACCTTGTAGGCCTCGGAGAACGTGGGGTAGTTGAACACGGCGTCCACCAGGTATTCGACGGTGCCGCCGCAGCCCATCACGGCCTGCCCGATGTGCACCATCTCGGTGGCGCTGGTGCCGAAGATGTGCACGCCCAGGAGCTTGAGATCGTCGGTGGACACCAGCAGCTTGAGCATCCCGTAGGAGTCACCGGCGATCTGGCCGCGGGCCAGTTCCCGGTACCGGGCCACCCCGACCTCGTAGGGGATCGCGTTCTTGGTCAGTTCGACCTCGGTGGCCCCCACGTAGGAAACCTCGGGAATGGAGTAGATGCCGATCGGCTGCAGTTCGGTGATGCCGTCGGTCGGCTCCCCGAAGGCGTGATACGCGGCCAGCCGGCCCTGTTCCATCGAGGTCGCGGCCAGCGCGGGGAAGCCGATGACGTCGCCGACGGCGTAGATGTGCGGGACCTTGGTCTGAAAGAAGTCGTCGACGAAGATCCGGCCGCGGTTGTCGGCCTCGAGCTCGGCGTTGTGGAGGTCGAGGTGGTCGGTCTGGCCTTGGCGCCCGGCGGAATACATCACCGTCTCCGCGGGGATCTGCTTGCCGCTGGCCAGGGTCGTGACGGTGCCCGCCGAGCCGACGTCGACCGCGGTCACCTCCTCGCCGAACCGGAATGTCACCGCCAGGTCGCGCAGGTGGAATTTCAGCGCCTCCACGACCTCGGGGTCGCAGAAGTCCAGCATGTCGCTGCGCTTCTCCACCACGGTGACCTTGGTGCCCAGCGCGGCGAACATCGAGGCGTATTCGATGCCGATCACCCCGGCGCCGACCACCACCATCGAGGTGGGCAGCGATTTGAGGTCGAGGATGCCGTCGGAGTCGAGCACCCGCTCCTCGTCGAACTCGACACCGGACGGCCGCGCCGGCCGGGTGCCGGTGGCGATGACGATGTATTTGCCGCTTACGGTTAACTTTTCGCGACGGGACGGGTCTTCGACCTCGATGGTGTGCGGGTCGACGAACCGGCCGTGGCCCAGCAACAGGTCGATGCGGTTGCGCATCAGCTGATTGCGTACCACGTCGACCTCCTTGCCGATCACGTGCTGGGTGCGGGCCAGCAGGTCGGCCGGGGTGATCTTCTCCTTGACGCGGTAGCTCGCGCCGTACAGTTCGCGCTGGCTCATCCCGGTGAGGTAAAGGACGGCCTCGCGCAACGTCTTTGACGGGATGGTGCCGGTCTGGACGCACACGCCGCCGAGCATCTGGCCACGTTCGACGACCGCGACCGACTTGCCGAGCTTGGCCGACGCGATGGCGGCCTTCTGGCCGCCGGGCCCCGAACCGATGACCACCATGTCGTACTCTTGCGCCGAACTCATGGGGTAACAGTAGATCAGCAGCACTCACAGTGCTGGGTTCATTCACAGGCGCGGGATTCCGCACGTCCCCGCGAGCACCGGCTGACGGCACGGGCCGCCAGCGTGGTGCCCATGACGACGCATCGACCTGACTTCAAACTCAACCGACCCGGCGCGCTCATCGCCGCGCTGCCGGCGGTTCTCGGGTTCGTTCCCGAAAATTCATTGGTATTGGTGTCTTTGGACGGCGGCGACCTGGGGGCGGTGATGCGGGTCGACCTCTCAGACGAGCTCACCCGTCGGGTCGGGCACCTGGCCGAGGTCGCCGCCGCGGCCCGTCCCGACGCCGCGATCGCGGTGATCGTCAACGAGCAGGGGGCGCACTGCCCGTGCTGCAACGAGCAGTACCGGCAGCTGTGCGACGCACTAGCAAACTCGTTGTCTGAGAACGGTATCGAGCTGTGGGCTGCCCATGTGGTCGACCGTGTCGCGCTCGGCGGGCGCTGGCACTGCGTGGACGGGTGCGGTTCGAGCGGCGTGGTCGACGATCCATCCGCATCACCGCTGGCGGCCGCGGCGGTGCTCGACGGCAGGCGGCTCTACGCGCGCCGCGCCGACCTGCAGGCCGTCATCGCGGTGGAGGACGCGGCGCGCAGCTCCGCGTTGACCGGCGTGATCGACCGGTACGCGACGCGGCGCCTGGCGGCCCAGCGCGCGGATCCGGCCCGACGCGCCCGGGCCGACGTCAAACACGCCATGGTGTCCGCGGCCCGGGCCGCGGCCGGCCAGGCGCTGTCCTCGACCCAGCTGGCCAAGCTGAGCTGCGCGCTGAGCGACGCGCAGGTGCGCGACATCCTCTACGCCCTGGCGGTCGGCGAGAACGCCGGCGAGGCCGAAACGTTGTGGGCGCTGCTGGCGCGCACCCTGCCGCCGCCCTGGCGGGTCGAGGCGCTGGTACTGCTCGCGTTCAGCGCTTACGCCCGTGGCGACGGGCCGCTGGCCGGGGTGTCGCTGGAGGCCGCGCTGCGCTGCGAGCCCGAGCATCGGATGGCGGGCATGCTGGACACCGCGTTGCAGTCGGGGCTGCGGCCGGAGGACATCCGGGAATTGGCGCTCACCGGCTACCGGCTGGCCAAGCAGCTGGGTGTGCGGTTACCGCCGCGACGGCCGTTCGGCCGCCGGGCGGGCTAGCCAGACCACCATGCCGGGCGGTCAGACCTTCTCGACCTTGACGGCGTGCGCCATCTCGTGCGGCAGGGTGACGTTCTCGTGGCCCGGGATGACGATGGTCACCCCGGCGGGTCCGGTCTCGACGGTCACCCGGGCGTTGGGGACGACGCCGGCGTCCTTCAGGCGGGTGATCAGGTCGATGTCGCCCTGCACGTGCTCGGTCAGCTGGCGGACCACCACGGCCACCGGGGAACCGGGCGGCAGCTCGGTCAATCGGACCAGGTTGGCGTCGTCGGCGCCCGACTCGGGGCCAACACCGAGGTCCAGGAGCCCCGGGATCGGGTTGCCGAACGGGGAGGTGGTCGGGTGGTTGAGCACCTTCACCAGCCGCCGTTCGACATCCTCGCTCATCACGTGTTCCCACCGGCATGCCTCGGCGTGCACTTCCTCCCAGGGCACACCGATGACGTCGACCAGCAACCGCTCGGCGAGGCGGTGCTTGCGCATGACGGCGATGGCCAACGCCCGGCCCTTGTCGGTGAGCTCGAGGTGCCGGTCGCCGGCGACGTGAAGGAGCCCATCGCGCTCCATGCGGGAAACGGTTTGGCTGACGGTCGGCCCACTCTGGTCGAGGCGCTCGGCGATCCGGGCGCGAAGCGGTGTCACGCCCTCTTCTTCGAGGTCGTAGATGGTCCGCAAGTACATCTCGGTGGTGTCAACCAGGTCGTTCATTCAGCACCTTCCATCGACGCCGAGTCTACTTGGCCAGCTGCGTGAATGGGTGTAACCCTTCCCCGACAAGCAGTATGCCCGCCGCGTCCGCGGCGGGCATACCGTCGTGCTACTAGTTCGGGGGCCTTAGCTTGCGTACGACCGTAGCCGGTCGGCGCGCTCGCCGTGGCGGAGTTTGGACATTACGTCCCGCTCGATCTGGCGGACCCGCTCGCGCGACAGGCCGAACAGCTTCCCGATCTGGTCCAGGGTGCGCGGCTGGCCGTCGTCCAGGCCGAAGCGCAGCCGGATCACCTGGTGCTCGCGCTCGTCGAGAGTGGCGAGCACGCTGCGGATGTCGGTGTGCAACAGCTCGGCGATCACCGCGTTCTCGGCGGACATCGCCTCGGCGTCCTCGATGAAGTCGCCCAGCGGTGCCTCCTCTTCGGAGCCGACCGGCATGTCCAGGCTTACCGGGTCGCGGCTGTGCTCGAGCAGGTCGTTGATCTTCTCGACCGGGATGCCGGACTCGGCGGCCAGTTCCTCGTCGGTGGCCTCGCGGCCCAGGTTCTGGTGCATCTCCCGCTTGATCCGCGCCAGCTTGTTGACCTGCTCGACCAGGTGCACGGGCAGGCGGATGGTGCGGCTCTGGTCGGCCATGCCGCGGGTGATGGCCTGGCGAATCCACCACGTGGCGTAGGTGGAGAACTTGAATCCCTTTGTGTAGTCGAACTTTTCCATCGCGCGGATCAGGCCCAGGTTGCCCTCCTGGATCAGGTCCAGCAGCGGCATGCCGCGACCCGTGTAGCGCTTCGCCAGCGACACCACCAGCCGCAGGTTCGCTTCCAGCAGGTGCCGGCGTGCGGCCTGGCCATCACGCACCACGGCCTCGAGGTCGCGTCGGCGGTTCTCCCCGAGGCGCTTACGGGTTTCCAGCAGGTGCTCCGCGTAGAGCCCAGCCTCGATGCGCTTGGCCAGTTCAACTTCGCCCGCCGCGTTCAGCAGCGCCGTCTTACCGATGCCATTGAGATAAACGCGCACGAGGTCGGCTGCGGGGCTCTGGGCGTCCAGATCGCCGTCAAATCTGCTCGTGCTGGCGTTCGCCATAGCGACCTCCCATTCGGCTTTGTGCTGTCATCGAGTACAACGACAGATCAGCCCTGAGAGTTCCCAGCGGTTTGTCATCTCACACGTCTTGACGTGCACAAATGTGCCGCCGACCTGAGAATGTCCTGAGAAGTCGGGGCAACCGCCTTCTCAGTGCGAGTGGCCGATGTCGCCGCCCGGTCCGGGGGGCCAGCCCGGTTGCGGGTGGCGGCGCGACTCGAGCGCCAGGCGCTCGGCCGTCGGGAACAGCGGGGTGCGCCGCCGGGCGTCGTCGAACCGTCGCGGCTCGTCGGCGCTGCGCGGTGGCCGGTCGTTGGCGATCAGTACGGCCATCCACGGCAGCGGAATCGACACCGCCACGATCGCCAGCGAAATCAGACCGTTGTGCCAGGCGCCGTACGCGACGGCGGCCAGGATGAGCGCCGGTATCCGGAACCCCATCAGCGTCAGGTACTTACGCACCCGGGCTCGGTGCTGTTCTTCGTAGGAGGGTGCGGCGGCGGTGATGAGGATCGGCCTGCCATCATCGTCGAACCCCAACTCGGAGCCGCGCGTCATACTTCCACTGTCCCACACGACGGCGATTCCGGCAGAAGCGAGTTACGGGGCACAATGTCGGGTATGCAGACCCAGACGATCGAGCGCACCGAGACCGACGAACGCGTCGACGACGGGACCGGCAGCGATACGCCGAAATACTTCCACTACGTCAAGAAGGACAAGATCGCCGAGAGCGCGGTCATGGGTAACCACGTGGTGGCGTTGTGCGGGGAAGTGTTCCCCGTCACCAAGGCGGCCAAGCCCGGCTCGCCGGTTTGCCCGGATTGCAAGCAGATCTACGACCGGATGAAGAAGGACTAGATCGGCCGCGGCCGAGCACCCGTCACAGCGCCGCGTTGTCGGCGGCCGCCGGCTCCGGCGGGGGAGCCGCCGGTGCCTTCAGTGGTGTGATGCGCGATTGCAACCACTTGCGCAGCCGGTGCGCGTGCGTCTTCGGCGCCGGGAATTCCTCTTGGATCGCGGCGTTGAGCTCGGCGCCCAGCATCACGGCGAAACCGCCGAAGAACGCGAACAGCAGGAACGCGATCGGGGTGGCCAGCGCGCCGTAGGTGTAGCCCGTGCTGGTGATCCACCGCAGGTAGACCCGCAGGCCCAGCGTGGCGATGAGGAAGACCGCCGTGGCGAGCACGGCGCCGAAGATCAGCCGGTGCGTCGGCAGGGGCTCGGGCAGCGCGACCCGGTACAGGATGACCACGCCGATCAGCAGGCCGAGGATCAGCGCCGGGTAGTAGCCGTAGCGCAGGACGTTTTCCAGGCTGTCCGGGATGTGCTCGCTGACCTTGCGGGGGCCCACCACCAGCACCGGCGCCGCGCACACCACGAACACCAGCATCACCACATACAGGAACAGGGCGAAGAGCCGCTGTCGCACCGGATGCCGCAGTGGCGTCTGGTCGTGCGCCTCCACGACCGCGTCGACGTAGGCCGAGATGGCCGACGATCCCGCCCACATCGAGATCAGGAAACCGACCGACACCACCTCACCCCGGGCGTTGGCGGTGACGTCACGGATGGTCGGCTCGATGATCTCGTTGACGACGCTGGGCGAGAAGAAGCTCCGGATCGCCGAGATGATGCTCTTCTCGATCGCGGTCAGCGTGTCCGGCCCGAACAGCGGCGCCACGTAGGCGAGGCTGCCCAGCATTCCCAGCAGCAGCGGCGGTAGCGACAGCGCCGACCAGAAACCCGCCTGGGCCGACTCGGAAAAGATGGAGTCATCCCAGCTTTTCGAGAGGGTCCTCAGAGTGAGTCGCCAGATGTGATGGCGGGACGGTTTTGCGACTTGATCGCTCATACCCGTCCAGCATTACCGAAGACCGCCCCACTCGCCCACATTGGCGAAGGGTGAGTTCGGCGGAACTAGCTTCCGCTGACCTCCAGG
This sequence comes from Mycobacterium sp. E3305, assembly GCF_001666785.1. Taxonomy (NCBI): domain Bacteria; kingdom Bacillati; phylum Actinomycetota; class Actinomycetes; order Mycobacteriales; family Mycobacteriaceae; genus Mycobacterium; species Mycobacterium sp. E3305. Next base: position 7,285 of record NZ_LZJA01000060.1, read on the forward strand.
ACGGCGGACAGTTCGGTCAGCTTCGCCTCGTGCTCGTTGGCGTGATGCTGGCAGAAGAGAAGCTCAGCTCCTGAAGGCAGCGTGGCACGGACTCGAGCAGCGGCACCGCAGCGGTCGCAGCGGTCCGCCCGGGTGAGCTCGGGACTGGTCAGAGTTGCATTCATGGCTTCTCCGTTCTTGCTTTGATTCACTCTCTCAGACGTATGGGGTTTTTGCGTTGTTCCCCGATCGTTATCGGGTGTGTCGTTTCTCACGACCTGTAAACGTTTCGTTTCGAGGAACTCTCTACAGTGATCATCCGTGGCTTTCGCTCCTGACCTGCTGGTACATCTGTGCGGACGGGACGAGTGGTCCCGCGCCCGCGCGGCCGGTGAGATTCGCCCCGACACGTCCGGCGGCGGCCGGTTCATCCATCTCTCGGCGCCCGGCCAGGTCCATCTGCCGGCCAACCGGCTCTACCGCGGCCGCGATGATTTGGTGTTGCTGCACGTCGACCCGGCGCTGCTGGACTCCGAAGTTCGCTGGGAGCCAGGCGTGGCAACGGATCCGGAGTCGATGCTGTTCCCGCACCTCTACGGTCGGCTGCCCACGGCCGCTGTGATTCGGGTCACCGATTACCGGCCGGGCCCCGACGGCACCTTCCCGCCGGTCGGGGATTCCGCGTAGGCGTCGGCTTCGATCTCCACCAGCATTTCGGGCGCGATCAACGCCGACACCTGCACCATGGTGGCCGCCGGGCGAATGTCACCGAACACTTCGGCGTGCACCGCGGCGACCTCGCCCCAGCGGGACATGTCGGTGACGTACACGCGGGTGCGAACCACGTCGGTGAGCGCCGCGCCAACTTGGGCGAGCGCAATCTCGATGCGGCGCAACGCTTCTCGAGTCTGGGTCGCGATGTCGCCGGCTGGGCCGGAGCCGGTGGTCCCGGCCACCCACACGTGCGGGCCGACCCGTACGGCACGCGAATAGCCGACGGCCGCCTCGAAGTCGGAGCCGGAGGAGACCAGTGTGCGGTTCATGCCGCCACCGTACGACGGCCGGCGCGGCGGGGCGACGCATTTTCCGGTCGAAGACGAGTGGCCTTGCGCGCCAATAAATTCGGCGAGTCGCTCAGTCCAGGTAGTCGCGCAGGACCTGCGAACGGCTGGGGTGGCGCAGCTTTGACATCGTCTTGGACTCGATCTGACGGATGCGCTCGCGGGTGACGCCGTAAACCTGGCCGATCTCGTCGAGGGTGCGCGGCTGGCCGTCGGTGAGCCCGAAGCGCAGCCGTACCACGCCGGCCTCGCGCTCGGACAGGGTCTCGAGCACCGACTGCAGCTGGTCCTGCAGCAGCGTGAACGACACCGCGTCGACGGCCACCACGGCCTCGCTGTCCTCGATGAAGTCACCGAGCTGGCTGTCGCCCTCGTCGCCGATGGTCTGGTCCAGCGAAATCGGCTCGCGGGCGTATTGCTGGATCTCCAGCACCTTTTCGGGCGTGATGTCCATTTCCTTGGCCAGCTCTTCGGGTGTGGGCTCGCGGCCCAGATCCTGCAGCAGCTCGCGCTGGATACGGCCCAGCTTGTTGATCACCTCGACCATGTGCACCGGGATGCGGATGGTGCGGGCCTGGTCGGCCATGGCGCGCGTTATGGCCTGGCGGATCCACCACGTGGCGTAGGTGGAGAACTTGTAACCCTTGGTGTAGTCGAATTTCTCGACCGCGCGGATCAGGCCCAGGTTGCCTTCCTGGATGAGGTCCAAAAACGCCATGCCGCGGCCGGTGTAGCGCTTGGCCAGTGACACCACGAGGCGCAGGTTGGCTTCCAGCAGATGGTTTTTCGCGCGATCGCCGTCGCGGCAGATCCACATCATGTCGCGGCGCTGCGCGGCGGGCAGCTTGTCGCCGCGCTCGGCCATCTCGGCCATCAGCTGCGTGGCGTACAGGCCGGCCTCGATCCGCTTGGCCAGCTCGACCTCTTCCTCGGCGTTGAGCAGCGCCACCTTGCCGATCTGCTTGAGGTAGGCGCGAACCGAGTCCGCGGAGGCGGTGAGTTCGGCGTCCTTGCGAGCCTGGCGCAGCGCCTCGGACTCGTCTTCGTCCCAGACGAAATCACCGGAGGCCTTGTCCTTTTCGGACGGCTCGGCGATCTCCTCGTCCTCTTCGGCGGCGGCCTCGCCGGCCGCGGCGACCGGGGCGGCGGCCTCTTCCTCGCTGTCGTCGGAGTCGGCGGGCTCGACGTCGGCGTCCTCGCCGTCGGCCGCAACGTCGTCTTCCAGGTCGTCCAGGCTCAGGTCGGCGGCGTCGATCTCGAGGTCTTCACCGGGTTCCGCGTCGAGCTCCGCGTCGTCGAGATCTTCGGCGGCCTCCAGGTCGACGTCGGCGTCCGCCGGGGCGCCCTTGGCCGCTTTCGTCCCGCGGGCCGACGGGGCCTTCGCCGCGCGGGTCTTCTTGGTGTCGGCACCGGCCTCGGTCTCGGGCTTGGCGGGCCGCGCCGGGGCCGCCTTGGCGGCGCGCTTAGCGGGGGCGGCGCCGTGAGCGGCCTTGGCCGCCGGTCGCTTAGCGGGGGAGGGTTTCGTGGCGGTCCGTTTCACCGGCGCGTCGGTTGCCGGGCTTGCCTTGGTCGCTGCCACTTACACCCCTTCGTTTGGGCTCACCTTCGGTGGGTATTGGGCATGGTTAACCGAAAGTGTCTGCTATGTCGATGTCGGCGTTGGATCAGCGTGGGTACTTGCACGCTATCGTTCGGGCGGTCGCCGATGACCATTGTAACGACAGTCAGCGGTCGAACGGCTCCGCCGGGCAAAAATCAGGGCGTCACGTCGGAGGTCGACGCCATCGCCGCGCCCACTATTCCGGCGGTGTTGAGCAGGGCCGCAGCCACCACCGGGGTGCGGTTTTCGAGCAGCGGTAGCCACTTGTCGGCCTTGCGGCTGATGCCGCCGCCGGCGATGAACAGGTCGGGCCACACCGCGTTCTCGATGGCGACCAGCACGCGGGTGACCTGCTTGGCCCACTTCTCGAAGGTCCAGTCGTTCTTCTCTTTGACCGACGACGCCGCCCGCTGCTCGGCCTCCTTGCCGCCCACCTCGAGGTGCCCGAACTCGGTGTTCGGGATCAACGTGCCGTTGTGGATGACCGCGGAGCCGATCCCGGTGCCGAACGTCAGCAACACCACCAGGCCGGACTGGTTTCTGCCCGCGCCGTAGTGTTCCTCGGCCAGCCCGGCGGCGTCGGCGTCGTTGAGCACCGTGATGTCCTGGCCGCCCAGCTCGGCGCTGATGATGTCGCGCGCGTTGGTGCCGATCCAGGATTTGTCGACGTTGGCCGCCGTCTGGACGACACCGTGGGTGACGACCCCGGGATAGGTCACCCCGAGCGGGCCGGTCCAGCCGAACGCGTTGACCACCTCGCCGATGGTCTTGGCGACCGCCGACGGTGTCGCCGGCTGCGGGGTCAACAGCTTGACCCGATCGCCGATCAACTCGCCGGTGTCCATGTCGACGATGCCGCCCTTGATGCCGCTGCCGCCGACGTCGATGCCGAATCCCCGACGCTGTGGGGTGCCGACGGCGGTCCCGGTGCCGGGCGAATCCGTGGTCGAGTCGGTGCTGGTCATCGAAGCTCCTGGGCGTGACTTTGGCTGTCCGCCCACCTTAGCCCGGTGCCGATGTGGCGACGGGGTATCTGCGGGGCCGCGCCGCCTGTGATGCGATAGACCGGTGACCCGCCCTCAGGACGAGCCCGCCCGGTTGCGCGCGGTGGCCGAGTCGTTGGCCACGGAAGCCGCCGCGTTCGTGCGGCGCCGGCGCGCCGAGGTGTTCGGGGCGACCGCGGCGGGCTCGCCATCTCCAGGCGACGGCGCCGTGCGGTCGAAGAGCACCCCCACCGATCCGGTGACCGTCGTCGACACGGAAACGGAGCGCCTGCTGCGGGATCGGCTGGCCGAATTGCGGCCGGGCGACCCGATTCTCGGCGAGGAGGGGGGCGGCCCGGCCGATCCGGCGGGCACGCCCGCGGGCGCGGTCACCTGGGTGCTCGATCCCATCGACGGCACGGTGAACTTCGTCTACGGCATACCGGCGTACGCGGTGTCGGTGGGCGTGCAGGTCGACGGGGTGTCGGTGGCGGGCGCGGTCGCCGACGTCGTCGGCGGCCAGGTGTACTCGGCGGCGGTGGGCCAGGGCGCACACGTCATCGACGAGGACGGCCCCCGGCCGTTGCGGTGCGCCGCGGTCGACGACTTGTCGATGGCGTTGCTGGGCACCGGTTTCGGTTATTCACGGCAGCGCCGGACGACGCAGGCGGCGTTGTTGGCGCGGCTGCTGCCGGTGGTCCGCGACGTCCGTCGCATCGGCTCGGCGGCGCTCGATCTGTGCATGGTCGCGGCGGGCCGGCTGGACGCGTTCTACGAGCACGGCCTGCAGCCGTGGGATTGCGCCGCGGGCGCGCTGATCGCGGCCGAGGCGGGGGCGCGAGTTAGCTTGCCGCCGCCCGACATTGAGGGCGCCGGGCTGGTGCTGGCCGCCGCGCCGGGAATCGCCGACGCGCTGCTGACCGCGCTGAACGAGGTCGACGGCCTGGACCCGATTCTCGACTGACGGTTCGTCAGCAGCTGCTGGAGTGAATCTTGGTGAGCAGCGCGGGGTCTGACGGCTCGGTGGCGCCGGGGCGCAGCGCGGCGAGGGCGGCGTCGATGTCGTCGTTGTGGGCCAGCGCGGTGAAGTCCGTTCCCAGCGACAAGTCGACGGAGTCGTCGGCGCGGTTGTCGTTGAACAACTCCATGCAGGGCGCCACCAGCCACACCGTCGCCGCGGTGGCTTGCCCTGCGGTGCCGAACCGGATCTGGCCCTGGCAGGTGAGCCGGGTGCCCGCGTAGAGCGGATCGTTGGCGGCGGCCGGCTGGGCGAAGCCGAGGTCTTTCAGCGCGCCGGCGACGTCGCCGGCCTGTCCGCCACGGCCGCTGGCGTTGAGGACGCGGACCTTGGCGTCGTTGAGCTTGGCCGGCGTGACGTCCATCATCGCGCTCCGCGACACCTGCTCGCCGAGCTGAGCCGCCGTCGAATTGGCCCCCTTCGGTGGTGGGTTGCACACCGCGACCTCGTGCACCCTGGCCGGCCGGGTCAGCGCGATCGTCCACACCACGGCCGTCGCCGCCACCAGGAGGACCACCACCACGATGGCGGGCCGGGGATTGCGTCGCCGGAAGGGCCGGCCGTGCTTGTCGAAGGCAGTACCCTCGGTGATTTGTGCGACCACAGGTGCACTCTAGTCGCACCCTAAACGCACTGTTCAAAGGCGAACGCAAGGGCCAATATGGGTGTGTGACGCAAATCACACACAACCGGGCCGCGATCCGGGCACGAATCATTTGGTGGATGCGTTCGACGCTGGTACAAAGCGATGCTTGAGCAACGAGGGCATGTGAGGGGATAGGGCGATGCCTACCGACTATGACGCTCCACGGCGCACCGAGACCGACGATGTCTCGGAGGACTCGCTGGAGGAGCTCAAAGCACGACGCAACGAGGCGGCTTCGGCCGTGGTTGACGTCGACGAATCCGAAACCGCTGAATCTTTTGAACTGCCTGGCGCCGACCTGTCGGGGGAAGAACTGTCGGTGCGCGTCATTCCGAAGCAGGCTGACGAGTTCACCTGCTCCAGCTGCTTCCTGGTGCAACACCGCAGCCGACTGGCCAGCGAAAAGAACGGCCTCATGATCTGTACCGACTGCGCAGCCTGACAGGTCAGCTGCGCAATGCCGACAGCACCCGCTCGGGGTGGCGGCAACTCACCAGCCAGTACGGCGTCGGGTCGTCCGGGTCGTCGAGGACGACCAGAATCATCGGTCCGATCCATGCCCGGTGCAGGACGAACGCCGCCGGGTCGAGTTGGCGTCCCAGCGCCGCGGACTTGGCCGACGCGGCGACCGAAGCGGATCGGGCGATCACGGTGACCGGCAGGTGCGCCTCACCGGCCCACAGCTCGACCCCGCCGGGGGCGTTCGGATCGGCGGTGACCCGAATCTCCACGCGGCCCAGCCACAACAGCGTTCCGGCGGCCACCGCGAACAGCGTCGCGTACGGCAGCCAGGTAGGACGGGGGGCGACACCCATGTTGACTTCGAACGCGATCAGCCCCGCCAGCCCGAAGGCCAACGGCCACCACCACCATGGCACCCACAGTCGTTCGCGATATCGCACACTGTGCGGCGCGACGCGCGTCCCGGACACGCAGTCAAGGGTAATCTGTGGCCCCGTGTCGACCAGTCTGGCCATCATCCGCCTCGATCCCGAGCTTCCACTGCCCACGCGCGCACATGAGGGCGACGCCGGAGTGGATCTCTACAGCGCGGAGGACCTCAAGCTGGAACCCGGGCGACGCGCCCTGGTGCGCACCGGCGTCGCGGTCGCGATTCCGTTCGGGATGGTCGGGTTGGTCCACCCGCGTTCGGGACTGGCGTCGCGCGTGGGA
>NZ_LZJA01000061.1:0-39132 GCF_001666785.1 Mycobacterium sp. E3305
CACCTCGACCACGGCCAACCCCGCACCAACACCTACCACCACCCCGAACGCTTCCTCCGCGACACCGACGACGACGACCCCGTTTGACGTAACGACCCGTTTCGCCCGGCTTCGCCGCGCTCACGATCGCCGCGCTCACGATCGCCGCGGGCCTGAGACCATGAAGCTATGTACGACTTGGAAGACACCATCCGGGAGCGGCATTCGACGCGGCTGTTCCTGCCCGACCCGGTGCCGCGCCACCTGGTGCGGGAATCGCTGGAGCTGGCCATGCGCGCGCCGTCGAACTCCAATGTGCAGCCATGGCACCTGGTTTTCGTCGCCGGCGCCGCCCGCGACCGGGTGGTGACCGCGATGCTGGAAAAGGCCCGCGCCGAACCGCCCCGGGTACCGCAGCTGCCTGCCGAGTTCGCCCATTTCCGCAGCGACACCGGCGCACACGTGTACGGCTCGATGGGCATCGCCCGCCACGACAGCGAGGCGCGGCGTATCGCCGTGTTGCGCAACTGGGAGTTCTTCCGCGCCCCGCTGGGTGCCATCGTGTGCATGCATCGCGACCTCGGCTACGCCGACAGCATGGGAGTGGGTATGTTCCTGCAGACCTTGCTGCTCGCCCTGACCGCGCGCGGGTTGGGAAGCTGCGTGCAGGTGGCGATCGCCGGGTACCCCGACGTGGTGCGCGAGCAGCTGAACATTCCGCCGGAGCTGAACATCCTGTGCGGCCTGTCCATCGGCTACTCTGACCCCGATTTCCCCGCCAACAGGTTGCGCATCGGGCGCGACGCGGTGGACGAGCACGCCGTGTTCCTCGACGAGTGAGGACCCCTGGTGACACCCAAAGTCGCCGCTAATCCGCGAAGTTCACGTCCTTGGTGACGGATTTCCACTCTTCGATCGACGATGACAGCGCGGCGAGCTTGTCGCGCATGGCCTTGAGCACGTCACGGCCCAGCAGCAGCCGCAGCGGCGGCTCGTCGAGCGTGGTCACCATCAACACGGCCTCGGCAACCTTCCTCGGATCACCGGGAAGATGATCGGCGAACTGCTTGATCAGGTCCTTGCGCGCCGCCACGTCGACGTAATCGGCGATCGGGGTACCCGACTCCTTCATCGATCGCGTCGCCCAGTCGGTGCGGAAGGCGCCCGGCTCGACGGCGGTCACCTTGATCCCCAGCGGCCGCACCTCGGTGGCGAGCGCCTCGGTGATCGCCTCCAGCGCGAACTTCGTCGACGAGTAATAGGCGTTCGGTGGATTGGCGACCAGGCCGGTCATCGAGGACATGTTGATGATGTGCCCGGAGCGACGGGCGCGCATCGCCGGCAGCACCGCCTTGATCATGTTGACCGCGCCGAAGTAGTTGACCTCGAACAGCTGTCGAACCTCGGCGTCCTCGCCCTCCTCGACGGCGGACAGGTAGCCGTGGCCGGCGTTGTTGACCAGGACGTCGATGCCGCCGAACGCCGTGTCGGCCGCCGACACCGCCGCCGCGATCTGCTCGGGGTCCGTCACGTCGAGCGTGACGGCCCTCGCCCGGTCACCGAACTCGTCGGCGAAGTCGCGCACCGAGTCGGCGCGGCGCGCGGTCACCACCGCGCTGTGGCCCGCTTCCAAAGCGGCCCGGGCGATTTCGCGACCGAAGCCGGTCGAGCATCCGGTGATCAGCCAGCGCGCCATCTCAGGCCGACCCTTCCGGCAGGCGCCGCAGATACGCGGTGCGCCGGTCGGCGAGTTGCGCCGCACGCTCCTGCGGGCTCACCGATGGCAGTTGTGGCACCTCGGCGTCGAGCCGGTCCAGCTTGACCACCCGGCCGCGTGCGCCGAGGTCTTCGCGGGGACCCGTCTCACCGAATTCGGCCATGCGCAAGGTCAGAATGCCCTCGAGCAGCCCGTCGGAGTCGATCCAGTTGGCCACTCCGGGGTCGGTCGGTGCGATCACGTAGGTGTAGCTGCCGTCCTCGTTGGCCAGCGATTGCGCCTTGTTGAGGCTGCCGGCGCGGTCGAGGATGTCCAGCGTCGTGCCCCAGATGTTGCTGAGCGGCACCGTGAAGTATTCGGCCCCACCGTCGTTGAGGTCCACCACGAACGCCTCGTCGGGTGCGAGGTCGAAGCGACCCATGACGTAGACCTGGTTGCGCATCGCGCCGACCTTGTCGGCCGACCAGGCCAGGTTGAAATGGTTGGCTGGCATCTTGTACACGCCATGGCTGAGCTTGCCGGTGAAGTTGGCGAAGTACTCCATCATCGCCGCGGTGGCCTCGGCCTGCTCGTCGAGCGTGCGCGCCGGTGCGGCCGGCGGCCCGCCAAGGCGTTGCACCTCGAGGTGATTGGGGTCGTCCCGGCCCCAGTCCAGCAGCACGTCGCGGATGTAGAACTCGTGCGCCTCGGGGGTGGTTTGCACGTGGTTGGGCCGCCCGCCCGCGGGGTCGGAGTCCACGGTGATGGTGAAGCTGCCGTCGGAATCGACCCGCATGGTGCGGCCGTTGAGCACGTCGACGGTGCCCATGCGCGCGTCCCACAGCGTGAAATAGTTCTCGGTCATCCGGTGCTCGCCCACCCGGCCGCGGATTTCGTAGCGCTCGTCGCCGGAGATCGGGATCACCCGGTACACGCTGTCGGGATTGTCGATGCCCCAGCGTGATCCGGGGATGCGCCGGCCGTCGACGGGGTGCGCCAGCCGGGTGATGCAGCTGACCTTGGGCCGCAGCTTGTCCTGGTTGGACGACCACACCGCCGCCGAGAACATCACCTCGGCGAACGCGTCGTCGAACCGCTCCCGCATCGCCTGCGACGCCTTGGCCCGGCCCAGCCAGGTCTCGGCCACCGATCGATAGGCGGCCTTCACGACCGGGTGCTCGATCAGCTCGAGTGCGGCCAACTCCTGTTCGTGCTGCGAGGCTGTCGCGACGGGGTCATCAGGCATGCGCTGCTCCTCCGATATATTGCCCAAAGCGCTTGTTATACAACGTGAATCGCTCGTCGACCTGCTCTGGGCGCAGGCCGTAGTCCGGTAAGCCATAGGGCGGCCGCGCCGCCTCGCGGGGACGCCCGTCGAGCCAGCGCCGCATCGCGTCCTCGGCCTCGGCCGTGAGCGGAATCCCGACGGCTTCGTAGACGCGTGCCACCTGGCCAATCGGGTCGGCGACCGCGTCGTCGAAGCCGATGTCGGTGACGCGGTCACCGTCATCGGACCAGCCGTCGCGGGAAGCCATCGCCCGATCGTTGGCCCAGCCCATCCGCTCCAGCCATTGCGCGCCGACCCGGTGCGCATCGACGGCGTCGGCGTGCATCGCGTGCAGGGTGGCGTTCAGGCTGGCCCCCGAAGCGATCGTGGTTCGCGGATCGCGATGCATGTGCACGATGTGCAGACCGGGGAACTGCGCACGCAGTGAATCCAAATAGCCAAGGTGGGCCGGCGATTTGAGCACCCAACGCCGGCCGTCGAGCCCGCGCCGGCGCTTCTGCCACTGCACGAACTGCAGCATGCGGTGCAGATACTCGTAGGCGGGGGTGAAGTCCTGCGCGTCGAGCCAGGATCGGTAACGGGGTAGGTGCGCACCGGATTCGGGGACATGGGACAGGAACGCGTCGGCCAGGAAGACGATCTCCTCCTCGGCCTCCCGCGCGTACATCGGATGGATGGCGAACAGTTCCGGCGCCAGCTCGCGCGACTTCGCCTCGCGCCCTTCGCTGATCGCGATCCGCGGATCGACCCCGGTGAATTCATAGTCCAGCCGGGGCGCGACCTCGACGACCTCCCAGCCGTAGGCGCAGACGAAGCGCGGGTCGGCGGCCAGCAGGCGCTGCAGCAGCGTGGTGCCGCTCCGCATCATCCCGACGACGACGATCGGCGGGGCGACGCGCTCGCCGAGGATCTCCGGGTGACGGCGCATCCACTCCTGGGCGCGCAGTCGCATGCGCAGGCTGTGCACGATGCCCGAGCGCAGGATGTGCACGCCGATCGGGTTCAGATCGGCGGCCCCGTAGTCGTCGAGCAACACCCGCAGCGGGCCTTCGAATTCGCCCGGGCCCCAGTCGGTGAGCGCCTCCTTGCGCTGGGCGTCGGCCATGACCGAGGCTGGGTCGAAAGCACGGTCGAACGGGGCGTCCACGCGCTCAGAACTTCAAATGCCGGCTGACGTCGCCGACCTGGTCGACGAACATGGTGCGGCTGTCGAACCGCCAGGCGCCGTCCACCCTCTTGAACGTGTCCTTGTAGTGCCCCGTCACGATCACCTGCAGCGGCAGTTCGGCAGTGGCCTGGGTGACGCAGTAGTAGGACGTGCTGCGGGCGGTTCCCGCCGCCTCGTCGATGTGCAGCTGCACGTTGGTGGTGTTGTGTTTGGTCTTGGGGGTGCCGTCTTCGTAGATGCGCGTGGCCATCTCATACATCTCGCGCACCCGGGCGGCGCCGGCGAACACCGTCTCCGGCGGCCCGTCCTCCACGCCGCAGATGCGGCCGTGCTCGAAGAGCCGGGCGACCCCGTCCAGGTCGCCACCGTCGAGAAGCTCGGCGTAGGTGTAGATCAGGTTGGTGATTTCTGTTGCGCTGTCACTCATGTGGACCACCCGTCGAACCCATGTCCTCCGCTTCCGCGAACAATGGTGGCAGAACCGGTCCAATTTACATAGAACCGACCATTACTCTTGATCGCCGTGACCCTACCTTGGACGCCGAGCCGGCTCGGCAACCTGACCGGCAAACGAATCGTCGTGACCGGAGCCACCAACGGCGTCGGGCTCGGGACCGCCCGCGCCTTGGCCAAAGCCGGCGCCCACGTGATCATGGCGGTGCGCAACACCGAGCTGGGCGAGCAACGCGCCACTGAAATCTCTGCGATGGGCGGCTCGACCGCGGTGGCCAGGGTCGACCTCGCCGACCAGGCCTCGGTGCGCGCCTTCGCCAGATCGATCGACGACGACGTCGACATCCTGATCAACAACGCCGGCGCCCTGACCGAACGCCGCACCGAAACGGTCGACGGATTCGAGAAGACGCTGGCCACCAACCTGCTCGGCCCGTTCGCCCTGACCAACCTGCTCCTGCCCAGGGTGCGCTCGCAGATCATCAACGTCGGCTCCGACGCGCACCGGTCGGCGACGCTGCACCTGGACGACCTGCACCTGCGTCGGCACAAATGGACCCGGCTGGGCGCCTACGCGCAGTCCAAGCTCACGGTCATGCTCTGGGGCCTCGAGCTGGACCGCAGGCTGCGTGCGGCCGGGTCGCCGGTGGTCACCCAGCTCACCCATCCGGGCTGGGTGGCGTCGAACCTGTCGCAGCTCGGCGACTCGCCGCTGATGGCGGCCGCCCACAAGGTGGTCAAGGTGGTGGCCGACCGGCTGGCCAACGACATCGACGAGGGCGCGGCCCCCACGCTGTACTGCATCAGCGAACCGTTGCCGCCCGGCAGCTACGTCGGGGTCACCGGGAGATTCGGGCTGCGCGGCGGCCCGGTGCTGATCGGCCGGTCGCCGGTGGCGTGCGATTACGACGCGGCCGCCCGCCTGGTGGCCTTCGCCGAGCAAGAGACCGGCACGAAGTTGGAGGTGTAGCCATGGGCGAACTCGACAACAAGGTCGCCGTCATCACCGGTGCGGCGCGCGGCCAGGGCCGCAGCCACGCGGTGGCCTTCGCCGAGCAGGGCGCCGACATCATCGCCGTGGACATCTGCACCGACATCGACGCGATTCCCTACCCGCTGGGCACCAAATCGGACCTCGACGAGACCGCCCGGCTGGTCGAAGCCGCGGGCCGCCGGGTGGCGCCGGTCGTCGCCGACGTCCGCGACCTGGCGCAATTGGAGGCCGCGGTGCAAAGCGCTATCGACGACGTCGGGGAGGTGGACATCGTCGTCGCCAACGCCGGGGTGGTCGCCATCGGTGACCGCGAAGCCCACTCGGAACCGGTGTTCAACACGATCGTCGACACCAACCTCAAGGGCGTGTGGCACACGTTGCTGGCGACCGTGCCCTCGATCATCCGCAAGGGGCAGGGCGGGTCGATCGTGCTGGTCAGCTCGTCGCAGGGGCTGACAGGCCGGGGCGGCGACGGCAGTGCGGCGATGTTCGCCTACGCGGCGTCCAAGCACGGGGTGGTGGGGTTGATGCGGTCAGCGGCCAATGCCTACGCGCCACACAAGATCCGGGTCAACTCGGTGCACCCGAGCGGCGTCATGACCCCGATGATCCTCAATGACTTCGTCGTCAACCGGATGCTGGAGAATCCGAACCCGGCCGTCTCGCAGATGTTGCTGCCCGACGTGCCGCTGGTCGAAGCGCAGGACGTGACCGAAGCGGTGCTGTGGCTGGTCGGTCCCCGCGCCCGCTACGTGACGGGCGTGTCGATACCCGTCGACGCCGGGCACGTGGTGATGTAGCCGCGAACGGGCTAGCCCCGAACGACCTTGCCGGCCTTGATGCACGACGTGCAGGCGTTGAGGCGCTGCTTGTTGCCGCCCGGGCGGGTGACAACGTGCACGGTCTGGACGTTGGGGTCCCACCGGCGGCTGGTGCGGCGGTGGGAGTGCGACACCGACTTGCCGAAGCCGGGGCCTTTCCCGCAGATGTCGCACACAGCGGCCATTGTTCAAGCTCCTCAAATCTCGGGGGTCCGGCTCGGCGGTCTGACACGGGGCCGGGAAAGCCCGGCTGACCCGGGCCCAACCAGGATACCGACTCCGGTGGCAACCACCAAAACGATCGCCACCACTGTCGCCCCGTCTGGCTAGGCTCAATGGGTCGGATCGACCCGCCCGCGGGGTGGTGGTCACGGGCGGCCGTCGCCCGAGTCGCCGGGCTACGCTGGCGCCCACCGGGGGGCGGGTTGTGGAGGAGGTGGCTGACACTGGGAACGTCGGAACGTCTGCTCGACGCGATCGCCCTACGGGATTGGGCGCACACCGCCGTCAGTGACCTCATCACCCACATCGACGAGATCAACCGGCTTAACGTCTTTCCGGTCGCCGACTCCGATACCGGCGCCAACATGCTGTTCACGATGCGTTCGGCGCTGGCCGAGGCGAACGCCGGCGTGAATTCCGAGGGCGGCTCGGCCTGCGTCGCCCGGGCCGCCGCCGCGATGTCGGCCGGCGCCCTGAACGGCGCGCGCGGAAATTCCGGGGTGATCCTGTCGCAGATTCTGCGCGGAATCGCCGACGTCACCGCCGTCGCGGCCGCCGATTCCGGCGGTGAGCTGCCGCACATCGATGCCGCCCTGCTGGGGGCGTCGTTGCGGCGCGGCGTGGACCTGGTCATCGCCTCGATGGGCGGGGAGGAGATCCCGGGGACCATCGTCTCCGTGCTGCGGTCAGCGGCCGACGCCGTCGGGGAGTGCGCCCAGGCCGGGGACGGCCTCACCCCGGCGATCATCGCCGCCGGCGACGCCGCGGTCGTCGCGCTGGAGAAGACGACCGAACAGCTCGACGTGCTCGCCGACGCCGGCGCCGTGGACGCCGGCGGCCGGGGCCTGCTCGTCCTGCTCGACGCCCTGCGCACCACCGTCACCGGTCAGGCGCCCGCCCGAACCGTGTACGAGCTGTCACCGCGGGCGCCGCAACCGGACGCCGCCGCCGAACGCCCCGCGCCGCAATTCGAGGTGATGTACCGCTTGGACGGCTGCGATGCGGCCGCCGCGGACGCGCTGCGGGACCGGCTCGGGGAGCTGGGCGATTCCGTGGGCATCGCGGCCGCGACGTCGTCGGCCGAGCGCACGTACTCGGTCCATGTGCATACCGACGACGCCGGCGCCGCGGTCGAGGCGGGGCTCGCGGCGGGGCGGCTGAGCCGCATCGTGATTTCGGCGCTGAGCTCGGGCGCCGCCGGACTGCCGGTCGGCGGCTGGACGCGGGAGCGGGCGGTGCTGGCCGTCGTCGACGGCGAGGGTGCCGCCGAGCTGTTCGGTGGGGAGGGCGCGTGCGTGCTGCGGCGCCATCCGGCCGCCGGCGACGAGGAGAACATCAGCGCGCACCAGCTGATGCGCGCGGTCATCGACACCGGCGCCGCGCAGGTGATGGTGCTGCCCAACGGATACGTGCCCGCCGAGGAGCTGGTGGCCGGATGCACCGCGGCGATCGGCTGGGGGATCGACGTCGTGCCGATCCCGACGGCGTCGATGGTGCAGGGGCTGGCAGCGCTGGCCGTGCACGAAACCGGCCGGCAGGCGGTGGACGACGGCTACACCATGGCCCGCGCCGCCGGTGCGGCCCGGCACGCGTCCGTGCGCATCGCGACCGAAAGCGCGTTGACCTGGGCCGGCCGCTGCCAGCCGGGGGACGGGCTGGGCATCGCGGGCGACGAGGTGCTGATCGTGGCGGCCGACGCGATCGGGGCGGCCATCGGCCTGCTTGATCTGTTGCTGGCGTCCGGCGGGGACCTGGTGACGGTGCTGGTCGGCGCCGCCATCGAATCGGAAGAGGACGTCGCGGCCGTGAGCGGCATCCTGCAGAAGCACATGCACGATCACCACCCGGGCACCGAGCTGGTCACCTACCGCACCGGCCACCGCGGTGACGCGCTGTTGATCGGGGTCGAGTAGCCGTGGCGTCGCTGGCCGACCGGCTGGACTTCGTGGTGGGCGCCAAGGCCGCCGATCAGCTCGACGAGGAGTTGGGCATCCGCACCGTCGACGATCTGTTGCGCCACTACCCGCGCAGCTACACCGAGGGCGCGACCCGGTGGGACGCCGACGACCAGCGCCCACCGGCCGGCGAGCACATCACCATCGTCGACACGATCACCGAGACCAAGACCTGGCCGATGAAGAAGACCCCGAAGAAGGTCTGCCACCGGATCACCCTCGGCGCCGGCCGCAACAAGGTGACCGCCACGTTCTTCAACGCGAACTATCTGAAGAAGGACCTGACCGAGGGCACCAAGGTGATGCTGTCCGGGGAGGTCGGGTTCTTCAAGAACGTCATGCAACTGACGCACCCGGCCTTCCTCATCCTCGATTCCCCGGACGGCAAGAACCGTGGCACCAGCTCGCTGAAGAACATCGCGATCGCCTCCCAGGCCACCACCGGCGAGGTGCAGATGGCGGCGTTCGAGCGCGCCTTCTTCCCGATCTATCCGGCGACCACGAAGGTGCAGAGCTGGGACATCTTCAGGTGCGTGCGCCAGGTACTCGACGTCCTGGACCCGGTCGACGACCCGCTGCCCGCGGACCTGTGCAGCCGCCACGGCCTGGTCTCCGAGGACCGCGCGTTGCGCGACATCCACCTGGCCGAAGACTCCTCGGCGCGGCGGCGGGCGCGGGAGCGGCTGACGTTCGACGAGGCCGTGGGGCTGCAGTGGGCGCTGGTCACCCGGCGGCACAGCGAGCTGTCGGAATCGGGACCCCCGGCGCCGCCGCGCCCCGACGGCCTGTCCGCGGAACTGCTGGGGCGCTTGCCGTTCGAGCTGACCGCCGGGCAGCGCGAGGTGCTCGACGTGTTCGCCGGGGAACTCTCGGCAACCCGGCCGATGAACCGCCTGCTGCAGGGCGAGGTCGGCTCGGGCAAGACGATCATCGCGGTGCTGGCGATGCTGCAACTGGTGGACGCCGGTTACCAGTGTGCGCTGCTGGCGCCGACGGAAGTCCTTGCGGCCCAACATCTTAGGTCCATCAATGACGTGCTGGGCCCGCTGGCGATGGCTGGCCAGCTCGGTGGCGCGGACAACGCAACGCGGGTGGCCCTGCTCACCGGTTCGATGACCGCGGCGCAGAAGAAGCAAGTCCGCGACGAGGTGGCGAGCGGCCAGGCCGGGATCGTCGTGGGCACTCATGCGCTGTTGCAGGACGCGGTGGAATTCCACAACCTGGGCATGGTGGTTGTCGACGAGCAACACCGGTTCGGGGTCGAACAGCGAGACCAGTTGCGGGCCAAGGCCCGTCCCGGTGTGACCCCGCACCTGCTGGTGATGACGGCGACGCCGATACCGCGCACGGTCGCATTGACCGTCTACGGCGACCTGGAAACCTCGACGCTGCGCGAACTTCCGCGCGGACGCCAGCCGATCACCAGCAACGTGATCTTCGTCAGGGACAAGCCCGCGTGGCTCGACCGCGCCTGGCGGCGCATCACCGAGGAGGTCGCCGCCGGCCGGCAGGCCTATGTGGTGGCGCCCCGGATCGACGAGACCGACGAGCCGGAGAAGCAGGAGCAGGACGCGAGACCGTCGGAGACGGCCGAGGGACTCTACGCGCGGCTACGTGCGCGCGAGCTGGCGAACCTGCGCCTCGGGCTGATGCACGGCCGGCTGTCCGCCGAGGAGAAGGACGCCGCGATGGCGGCGTTTCGCGCCGGTGAGACCGATGTGCTGGTGTGCACCACGGTGATCGAAGTGGGCGTGGACGTCCCCAACGCCACGGTGATGCTGGTGATGGATGCCGACCGGTTCGGCATCAGCCAGCTGCATCAGCTGCGCGGCCGCATCGGCCGCGGCCGGCACCCGAGTCTGTGCCTGCTCGCCACCTGGGTCTCGCCGGGGTCGCCCGCGGGCCGGCGGCTCTCGGCCGTGGCCGCGACCCAGGACGGGTTTGCGCTCGCCGACCTCGACCTCAAGGAACGCCGGGAAGGAGACGTCTTGGGCCGCAATCAGTCCGGTCGTGCGATCAACCTGCGCCTGCTCTCGCTGGCCGACCACCGCGACGTCATCGAGGCCGCGCGGGACTTCTGCGTCCGAAGCTACGACGAAAATCCGTGCAGCCCCGAATTGGCCTTGCTGGCAGCGCCTTTCGTCACCACCGACCGGATCGAATACCTGGACAAGTCGTGACCGCCGGCGACGATGCAGAGCGAAGCGATGAGGAGGAGCGGCGCTTGTGAACCGCAAAGTGCTGCTGTGGTTGTCCGCGGCCGCGGCGCTCGCCCTGCTGGTGGCCTACCAGACGGTCGGATCCTCGACGGCCAGGCACGCGGACGAATACGCCGCGCGCGCCGACGTTCCGACCGTGCAACCGGGCGCCGACGTGCTCGCGGGTATCGCGGTGCTGCCGCTGCGGGCGCACCGGTACGACTACCGCAGGGCGGCGTTCGGCGACGCGTGGGACGACGACAACGACGCCCCGCTGGGCCACAACGGCTGCGACACCCGCGACGACATCCTCAACCGCGACCTCGTGGACAAGACCTATGTGTCGACCAAGCGGTGTCCGGACGCGGTGGCCACCGGCACCCTGCACGACCCGTACACCAACAAGACGATCGCCTTCCAGCGGGGCGCCAAGGTCGGCGAGGCGGTGCAGATCGATCACATCGTCCCGCTGGCCTACGCCTGGGACATGGGCGCCTACAACTGGCCGGACGGGGAGCGGCTGCGGTTCGCCAACGATCCGGCCAACCTGCTGGCCGTCGACGGGCAGGCCAATCAGGACAAGGGCGACGCCTCGCCGGCGCAGTGGATGCCGCCGAACGCGGCGTTCGCCTGCCAGTACGCAATGCAGTTCATCGCCGTGCTGCGCGGCTACGCGCTGCCGGTGGACCAGGCGTCGACCGGTGTGCTCCGCCAGGCGGCGGCCACCTGCCCGGCGGGTTAGCTCAGGCGCCCTCGAAGGTGTTGGGATCCGGGCGCAGCCGGGTGCCGTCGTTGAGCCCGTTGATCGCGTCCATGTGGTCGGCGGCCAACTCGAAGTCGAACACGTCGAGGTTGCCGGCGATGTGCTCGGGGTTGGCGGACCGGAAGACCACCGCGTTGCCCAGCTGCAGGTTCCACCGGAGCAGCACCTGAGCCGGCGTCTTGCCGTACTCGCCGGCGACCGAGGTCACCGTCGGGTTGTCCGTGAGCTTGCCGAGCGCCAGCGGTGTGTAGGCCTGGGTGACAACGTTGTGCTCCGCGTTGGTCTTGCGGACGTCGGCCTGGTTCAGCAGCGGGTGCAGCTCGACCTGGTTGACCGCCGGGGTGACGAAGGTCAGGTCGATGACGTCGGTGACGTGCTGCTCCGTGAAGTTCGAGACACCGATCGAGCGCGCCAGCCCGTTCCCGCGGCACTGGATCAGCCCGCCGAACGAGTTCACGTACTCACCGCGCGACGGCACCGGCCAATGGATCAGGTACAGGTCGACGTACTCCAGGCCGAGCCGCTCCAGGCTTTCCTTGCAGGCCTCCTCGGCCCGCAGGAACCCATGGTCGGCGGCGGCCAGCTTGGTGGTGACGAACAGCTCGGCGCGGGGGATCCCGGAGGCCGCGATGGCACGGCCGACGGCGGCCTCGTTGCCGTAGGCCGACGCGGTGTCGACCAGGCGGCAGCCCATCTCCAGCGCCGCGGAGACCGCCCGTTCCGTCTCGTCCTCGGACAGGTCAGCGACGCCCAAGCCCAGCACCGGCATCGTGTTTTCGTCATTAAGAGCTATCGAGGGCACGGCAGCGCCCGACTCGCCAGCCAATGTCATTCACCTGCCTGTGGAATTGAAGTTTCGTGGGCCCAACCGGGCGCCATCAAGCGAGGAGATCGACGCCATTCCATCGGCGCTGAATTCCAGGCGCTGAGTTCGAAATCGAACACGTCGAAGCTGCTCGCAATCCGTGAGGCGATTACCGGCTTGGGGATCACGATATTACCGAGCTGGAAAATACCACCTCAGCGACACCGGGCCGGGCCGCGGTGGTCTGGACCCCCGTCTTCTTTTTGGGATATTCGTCACCACGTAGAGTTGGCACACGGCTCACCGGAGCGGGCCACCCGTCCAGCCGGTACCCGGACGCGCAGCGCGGCCACCGACCGCACCCGCTCGGTGGCCGCCGAACACCGGAAGAGTCCGAGACGGTGCGGAACGAAAAATCGTCCGTCGTCGAGCGTCGCCACGTTATGTACAGGGAGTGCCCATGACCAAGAGCGTGCCCGCGCCGGACCTCCATCTCGGCGTCAAACACGCGCCCATGCGCCTGACCAGTCGCATGCAGGGCGCCGTCTCCACGATCGGTGTCAAGGTCATCCCGTGGATCCCGACCCCCGCCAAGCGCGCGCTGTTCGGCGGCCGCTCGGTGACCATCGACGGCAACACGCTGGACGCCACGCTTCAGCTGATGCTCTCCGGCCTGCGCGCCGTCGGCATCGACGGCCTGGTGGTCGACGACGACGCGGCCGCGTCCCGCGCTCAGTTACGGCAGATGTTGCTGGAGCTTCCCGGGCCGCAGATCCACGTCGACGTCCGTGACCTGACGCTGCCCGGACCCGCGGGTGAGATCCCGGCGCGGCACTACCGTCCCGCCAACGGCGCCTCCGCGCCGATGCTGGTCTTCTACCACGGCGGTGGGTGGTCGATCGGCGACCTGGACTCCTATGACGCGCTGTGCCGGTTGACGTGCCGCGACGCCGGCATCCACGTGTTGTCCATCGACTACCGGCTGGCCCCCGAGCACCCGGCCCCGGCGGCAGTCGAGGACGCCTACGCGGCTTTCAGATGGGCGTACGACCACGCCGAGGAACTCGGCGCCGCGCCCGGCCGGGTCGCGGTCGGCGGGGACAGCGCGGGCGGCAACCTGGCGGCCGTCGTCTGCCAACAGGCGCGCGACGAGGGTGCCCCCGCCCCGGTGTTGCAGTGGCTGATCTACCCGCGGACCGATTTCACCTCGCAGACCCGTTCCCTGGGCCTGTTCGCCCGCCGCTTCCTGCTGACCAAACGCGACATCGACTGGTTCGAGTCCCAGTACCTGCGCGGCTCGGGCGTCGACCGGGCGGATCCCCGGGTATCCCCGCTGCTGGCCGAGTCGCTGGCCGGGCTGGCACCGGCCCTGATCGCGGTCGCCGGGTTCGATCCGCTGCGCGACGAGGGCGAGAGCTACGCGGAGGCGCTGCGGGCGGCCGGGACCGCGGTCGATCTGCGGTGCATGGGGTCGCTGACGCACGGCTTCGTCAACTTGTTCCAGCTCGGCGGCGGCAGCGCCGCCGCGACCACGGAGTTGATCTCGGCTCTGCGGGCCCACCTGAGCCGGGTCTGATCTGTTGCGCCGTCGGCGCCGGTAATCTAGAGGCGCCCACGAACGACCACCCGATTACCGAAGGATCGCGCAACTGTGGCCGACAAATCCAAACCGCGCTTTGACATGAAGGCGGCCGACGGTAAATCGGGCCGACTCGTGCAGATCGGCGGGACCGCCGTCGTCGTCATCTTCCTGGTCGCGCTGGTCTCCTACATCGTGGTCACGCACCACAAGAAGACCGCCGCCATCGGCGCGGGCGACACCGTGCGGGTGACCTCCAGCAAGCTGGTCACCCAGCCCGGGACCAACAACCCCAAGGCCGTGGTGACGTTCTACGAGGACTTCCTTTGCCCGGCCTGCGGCAACTTCGAGCGGACCTTCGGTCCGACGGTGTCCAGGCTGATCGACGTCGGCGCCATCGCGGCCGACTACTCCATGGTGTCGATCCTGGACAACGCCAGGAACCAGAACTACTCGTCGCGGGCGGGGGCCGCGGCCCTGTGCGTGGCCGACGAGTCGATCGACGCGTTCCGCCGATTCCACACCGCGCTGTACACCACCGACCTGCAGCCCAGCGAACGCGGCACCAGCTTCCCCGACAACGCCCGGCTGATCGAGCTCGCCCGCGAGGCCGGCGTCGTGGGCAAGGTGCCCGACTGCATCAACAGCGGCAAGTACATCGCCAAGGTCACCGGCGAGGCGTCGGCCGCGAAGATCAACGCCACGCCGACCATCAAGATCAACGGCGACGACTACGACCCGTCCACACCGGACGCTCTGGTGGCCAAGATCAAGAGCATCGTGGGCGACGTGCCGGGCATCGACGGCGCCACCGCCCCTCCGGCCGCCTGATCACCCGGTGTCGACCCAAACCGCCGACCTGACAGCGGAATCGCCTCAGGAAGCGCGCGTACCGGCGGCCAGCGCGTGGTGGGTGCTGATCGCCGGCGTGATCGGCCTGGCCGCCTCCGCAACGCTGACCGTGGAGAAGATCGACCTCCTGCTCAACCCGGCGTATGTGCCGTCGTGCAATTTCAACCCGATCCTGTCGTGCGGCTCGGTGATGGTCACCCCGCAGGCGTCGGTGCTGGGTTTTCCCAACCCGCTGCTCGGCCTGGTGGCCTTCACCGTGGTGGTCGTCACCGGGCTGCTGGCGGTGACGAAAGTGTCGTTGCCGCAATGGTATTGGATCGGGTTGACGATCGGGCTGCTCGCCGGCGCGGCGTTCGTGCACTGGTTGATCTACGAGAGCCTCTACACGATCGGCGCGTTGTGCCCGTACTGCATGGTCGTCTGGGCGGCCACCGTCACGCTGCTGGTCGTCGTCGCGTCGATCGTGTGGCGCCCGGCGCTGCAGCGCCGCGGACGCGGTGTGGGCTGGGTGCTGTACCAGTGGCGGTGGTCCATCGTCGCGCTGTGGTTCACCGCGGTGTTCCTGCTGATCATGGCGCGGTTCTGGGACTACTGGTCGACGCTGCTGTAGGCGTGGGCACGTGACCCGCATCATCGGCGGCGTGGCCGGCGGCCGGCGCATCGCCGTCCCGCCGCGCGGGACCAGGCCGACCACCGACCGGGTGCGTGAATCGCTCTTCAACATCCTGACCGCGCGAAAAGACCTGACGGACGCGGCGGTGCTGGATCTCTACGCCGGTTCGGGCGCATTGGGATTGGAGGCGCTGTCGCGGGGGGCGGCCTCGGCTCTGTTCGTGGAGTCCGATCAGCGCAGCGCGGCCGTCATCGCGCGCAATATCGACGCCCTGGGTTTGGCGGGCGCGACGGTGCGCCGCGGCGCGGTCGCCGCCGTCCTGGCCGCCGGAGCCGCGAACCCCGTCGACCTCGTCCTGGCGGACCCGCCCTACGACGTGGCGGCCGCCGAGGTGGAGGCCGTGTTGGCCGCCCTGGTCGCCCACGGTTGGGCGCACTCCGGAACCGTGGCGATGGTGGAGCGCGCGGCCAGCGGTACGCCGTTGACCTGGCCGGCCGGCTGGTCCGTGCGGCCGCCACGCGTGTACGGCGACACCCGGTTGGAGATGGCCGAGCGGCCGTGAGGCCGGCGTGTAGCGTCTTTCGTCATGTGCGCCGCTCCTTCTCATCTCGTTGTTCTGCATCGTCGCCGGCGCGCGTCATGAGTGGCGCGGTATGCCCGGGCTCGTTCGACCCGGTGACGTTGGGGCACATCGACGTCTTCGAACGCGCCTCGGCCCAGTTCGACGAGGTGGTGGTGGCGATCCTGACCAACCCCGCGAAGAAGGGCATGTTCGACCTCGACGAGCGGATCGCCATGATCAACGAGTCGACCACCCATCTGCCCAACCTGCGCGTCGAGGCCGGACAGGGTCTGGTGGTCGACTTCGTCAGGTCGCGGGGGATGACCGCGATCGTGAAGGGCCTGCGCACCGGCACCGACTTCGAATACGAGCTGCAGATGGCGCAGATGAACAAGCACATCGCCGGGGTGGACACCTTTTTCGTCGCGACGACACCACGGTATTCGTTCGTCTCGTCGTCGTTGGCCAAGGAGGTCGCGACATTCGGGGGCGACGTGTCGGAGCTACTGCCCGAACCGGTCAACCGCCGCCTGCGCGAAAAGCTCGCCGGCCGCTCCTGAAAGGCCCCGGCGCACCGGACGGTTCGGACGCACGCGATGAAATGCCTTGCGCCAGGCGGGTCCCGGGACCCGTCGGCTCACACCGGATCCGATTTTCCCGGACGCGACCCACGCCCGTCGGGTGACGAGATACGGTCGCTGAACCGCTCTTCGCCGAGGAGCGGGTGAGGAGATCCGGCGATGAGCCCAACCGAGCGCGACTTCGACATCGTCGTGTACGGCGCCACGGGATTTTCCGGCGGGTTGACGGCCCGCTACCTGGCCGGCGCGGCCGGTGCGGCCCGCGTCGCGCTGGCCGGGCGCTCCCGGGACCGGCTGGCGGCGACCCGCGGCGCGCTCGGCCCGGCCGCACGGGATTGGCCGCTGATCGTGGCGGACGTGTCGGACCCGTCGACACTGGACGCCATGGCGGCCCGCGCCCGGGTGGTGCTGACGACGGTCGGTCCGTACACCAATTACGGACTGCCGGTGGTGGCGGCCTGCGTCAAGGCCGGGACGGACTACGCCGACCTCACCGGGGAGGTGATGTTCGTCCGCGACAGCATCGACCGATACCACCAGCAGGCCGTCGAAACCGGCGCGCGGATCGTGGTCTCGTGCGGATTCGCCTCCATGCCTTCGGATCTCAACGTCTATCAGCTGTATCGGCGGGCGGCCCGCGACGGCGCCGGGGAACTCTGCGACACCACCTTCGTGTTTCGCTCCTTCTTCCAGGGCGGCGGTTCCGGGGGCACGGTCGCCTCGGAATTCGAATCCATGCGCACGGCGTCCGGCGACCCGCAAGCCCGTCGCCTGATGAACGACCCGTACACACTGACCACAGACCGAAGGGCCGAACCCGATCTCGGCAGGCAACGGGACTTCCCGTGGCGCGCGGGCGGCCGGATCGCGCCCGAGCTCGCCGGCTTCTGGCTGGGCCCGCTCGTCTGGGGGCCCCACAACACGCGAATAGTTCGGCGCAGCAACGCATTACAGCACTGGGCCTACGGCAGGCGATTCCGTTACTCGGAGACCATGAGCCTCGGCAGGTCGTTCGCGGCGCCGGTCGCTTCCGCGGCCGTCGCGGGCGCGCTGGCGGCCGGGTGGGCGGTCGGCACCAGGCACTTCAGGCGGGTGCCGCGGCGGTGGCTGGCGCCCCTCGCGAAGCCGGGCACCGGGCCCGGCGAGGCGATGCGGGAGCGCGGCCACTACGTGGTCGAGACCTACACGACGACGGCCTCCGGCGCCCGCTACCTGGGCACCTTCGCGCAGCAGCGCGACGCGTACGACGCGACCGGAGTCCTCCTCGGCGAGAGCGGTCTTGCGCTGGCGCTCGACCGTGATCGACTCAGCGACCTGACGGGAGTGCTCACCCCGGCGGCGGCGATGGGCGATGCGCTGCTGGCGCGGCTGCCGGCCGCCGGGGTGTCCATGCACACCATCCGGCTGAACTGAGTCAGGACGCCGCGCTGCGGGCGGCCAGTCGATCGGCGAGCGAGCGGGCGAAGATCCGGGTCTGCTCCAGCTGGTGCGGCTGGATATTGGTCGCCGGAATGCGCAACCCGAAATACCGATCCCGGTATCGGCCCGACCGCAGGTAGCTCATCAGCGAGAGTCCGGAGGCGATCTGGCCGCCCAGGTACTCGAAATGGACCCCGCCCAGGTAGCGACCGCCCTGCTTCTCGCCCAGCCTGCGGACCGCCGCGAAATTGCCGCGCCAATAGCGACGGCAGACGGCGAACGCCGCGAAGGGCTTGCCGGCGAGCAGCTTTCGCGCCTCGTCTGACTTCAGGAAGGTTCGCATCGGCATGTTCATGGTGAACCACCATGTCGAGGAACCGATGCAGATCAGGTCGTAGGCGGCGTTTCGCACCTCGTCCGGGGTTTCGATCTCACCCGTCGCCCGCCGCAGCTGGGCGGGCAGCACGCTCAGGAGGTCGAGCGCCGCGTGCCGCAACGGAAAGACGCTGAACCGCTGCGAATACCGTTGATCGGTGAAGGTGATCGCGGCGCGGTGCACCTCCCACCCCCGTTCGCTGAACACCTCACCCGCGGTTTCGAGCACGGCGAGCACCTGCCCGGTGAACGTGTAGTAGAGGAGCAGGACGCGGGGCCGGGGGCCGTGATCGGCCGACATGTCCGTCATCTTTCAGCCACTCCTTCTCGACCGTTGCCGATCGCTTCGGAGCATCATCGCCGGTGGATGCGGTTCTGGGCAATCGGGCTAGTGAGGTTGCTGGCCGTGGTCGTGGTGGCAGTCGTGCTCATGCTCGGCATCGGGGGAACCGCCCATCATCCGCAGCATGGGCATGCCGCCGGAGGTGACGAACCGGATGGCCAGCACCGCCGCGACGGCCAGGAAGGCGATGTTGAGCCACGTCGTGTAGTTCCACGAGATGGCCGCCTCCATGACGGTCGCGTTCCGCTGGGTGGGAATGAGTTTGGTTGCGCCGAAGAGCAATTCGACCAGATAGCCGGCCGCCACCATCGAGGCGTAGAACGTGCCCAGCAGGGTCAGCATCATCTTGGTGCCGTAGTACTTACGGTAGATGTTCAGGATCGGCAGGATGAGCAGGTCGGCGTAGATGAACGCGATGACCCCGCCGAAGCTGATGCCGCCGTTCCACAGGACCGCGGCCAGCGGCACATTGCCGATCGAGCAGACGAAGGAGACGATCGCCACGACCGGTCCCACGATCGGTCCCCATAGCGCCGACAGGCCCGGGTCGTCGGCCAGAAAGAAGCCGCGCCAGAACGCTGCGGGCACCCACGCCGCGATCGCGCCGGCGATCAACAGGCCCAGAACCAGATCCCGCAGGATCGCCAGCCACTCCATCACGAACACGTGCGAAACCGAGGTGAAGCCCTCTCCGGAGAAGAGTCGTCGCCAGAACGAACCCTGCCGCTGGATCGACATGTCCATGGCGGCGTGGCCCTCCATCGATCCGGCGATGCCCCGCTCGGCCTGCGCGCGGGCGGCGTCGATCAGGCGTGACCGCACGAACAACCGGAACAACACCGCCAGCACCACGATCATCAGCGGCCCGCCGACGAACTCCGCGGCGGTGAACTGCCAGCCCATCAGCAGGGCCAGGATGATGCCCAACTCGACGACCAGGTTGGTCGACCCGATCTCGAAGGCCATGGCGGCGGTGAAGCTGGCGCCTTTGCGAAACAGCGAGCGGGCCAAGGCGACCGCGGCGTAGGAGCAGGACGACGAGGCCGCACCCAGCCCCGCGGCCACGGCCAGCGTGCGCGGCCGGTCGTCGCCCAACAGCGAGACGATGGTCGAGCGCCGTACCACCGCCTGCACCACCGCCGACAGGGCGAAGCCCAGGATCAGCGCCCACAGAATTTCCCACGTCATCGACCCGGCAACCGCCAACGCGTGCCCGACCGCCCCCAGCGCCGTGTGTGTCACTTGATCCCCGCTTCGTGGCTCGGATACTCCCATGCACGCTATACCCCAAGGGGGTATTTCGCAACCGGGCGACCGGCCCCCGGGTGCGGCCGAAAACACCAGGTCACCGGCTCGCGACGGGGCGGCACCGGCCGAAATCCCCTATTCGACCCACCCCGATTGCTTCGAGCGTCTAAGCTTGGCGCTTCGTTGGGTTCCGCGTCGAAACCCGCTCGGGTTGGGGGGCGCGAGCGACGCTGCGCTGCGCCCTCTCAATTGCACTGATGCCGGTGATACTCGCAGCATCGCCGGTTGGCCTGAGACGAGGTTGAGCGGCGATGGAACCACGGGTCACCCCCATTGCGGTCATCGGAATGGGATGCCGGCTTCCGGGCGGGATCGACTCGCCCGACGCGTTCTGGCAAGCGTTGCTGCGGGGCGACGACCTGGTGACCGAGATCCCGCCCGACCGGTGGGACGTCGAGGACCACTACGACCCCGAGCGCGGGGTGCACGGCCGGTCGGTGTCACGTTGGGGCGGCTTCATCGACGACGCCGGCGGTTTCGACGCCGCCTTCTTCGGCTTCGGCGAACGCGAAGCGACCGCGATCGATCCGCAGCACCGCTTGCTGCTCGAGACGTCGTGGGAGGCGATCGAGCACGCGGGCATCGCGCCGCCGTCGTTGAGCGGCTCGCGGACCGGGGTGTTCGTGGGGATGTGCCAGCAGGACTACACGCTGATCAGCGGCGACGCGGGTGTGATGGAGGACGCTTACGGCTACACCTGCACCCCGTTCAGCATGGCCTCCGGCCGGATCGCCTACGGGTTGGGCCTGGTGGGCCCGGCGATCACGCTCGACACCTCGTGCTCGTCCGGCCTGCTCGCCGTCCACCTGGCGTGCTCGAGCCTGAACACCGGCGAGAGCGATCTCGCGCTGGCCGGCGGCGCCATGCTGGTGCTGGATCCGCGGGTGTCGGCGTCGGCGTCCGCGCAGGGCATGCTTTCGCCCACCGGACGCTGCCACACGTTCGACGTCGCGGCCGACGGGTTCGTCCGTTCCGACGGGTGTGCGGTGGTGCTGCTCAAGCGCCTGCCCGACGCGGTGCGCGACGGCGACCGGATCCTGGCGGTGGTCCGCGGCACGGCGGTCAATCAGGACGGTCGTTCCGAGACGATCACGACGCCGTCCGCCGATGCGCAGGCCGCGGTGTACCGGGCGGCGTTGGACGCGGCCGGAGTCGACCCGGCCACGGTCGGCATGGTCGAAGCCCACGGCACCGGAACTCCGAAGGGCGACCCGCTCGAATTCGCCAGTCTCACCGAGGTTTACGGAGCCGGTGGCAATCGTGTCGCGCTCGGATCGGCCAAGAGCAACGTCGGACACACCGAGGCAGCGGCGGGCGCGGTCGGATTGGTCAAGGCCGTGCTCGGGCTGCGGAGCGGTGTGGTGCCGCCGATGGCCCACTTCACCCGCCTGCCCGACGAACTTGCCCGGATCGAAACGGGATTGTTTGTGCCGCAGGAGGTTACGCCGTGGCCGGACAAGGGCGAAGGCCCGCGGCGGGCCGGGGTGACGTCGTTCGGGATGTCGGGCACCAACGTGCACGCCGTCCTCGAACAGGCGCCCGACCCCGACGTCGACGGGTTCGGCGCGGAAAGCGCACGGTCGCTACTGTTCCCGCTGTCGTCCACCTCCGCCGACGAGCTGCGCCACACGGCGCGGCGGCTGGCCGAGTGGGTGTGCGACCACCGGGAAACCGTGTCCGCCGCCGACCTGGCCTACACCCTGGCGCGGCGACGCGCGCACCGGACCGTGCGCACCGCGGTGACGGCGGACAGCATCGACGAGCTGATCGCCGGGCTGCGCGAAATCGCCGACGGCGAAACCCCTTACGCGCCGGCGGCCGGTCATGACGATCGCGGGCCGGTGTGGATCTTCTCCGGCCAGGGCTCGCAGTGGGCCGCGATGGGCGCCGAGCTGCTGGCCAAGGAGCCGGCGTTCGCCGCCGCCGTCGCCGCGGCCGAGCCGTTGATCGCGGCGGAGTCGGGTTTCTCGGTGACCGAGGCGATGTCGGCGCCGGAGACGGTCACCGGCATCGACCGGGTGCAGCCGACACTGTTCGCCTTCCAGGTGGCGCTGGCGACCGCGATGCGCGCCTACGGTGTGCGGCCGGGGGCGGTGATCGGCCACTCGATGGGCGAGATCGCGGCGGCCGTGGTGGCCGGCGCGCTGTCGCTGCCCGACGGGGTCAGGGTGATCTGCCGGCGCTCGGCGTTGATGTGCCGGATCGCCGGCGCGGGCGCGATGGCCTCGGTGGAGCTGCCCGCCCAGCAGGTGCGCGACGAACTGGCCGCCCGCGGCGTCGGCGACGTGGTGGTCTCGGTGGTCGCGTCGCCCAACTCCACCGTGATCGGCGGGGCGACGCAGGCGGTGCGCGATCTGGTCGCGGAGTGGGAGGGCCGCGAGGTGATGGCCCGCGAGGTGGCCGTGGACGTCGCCTCGCACTCGTCCCAGGTCGATCCGATCCTCGCCGACTTGGCCGCCCAACTCGCCGACCTGACGCCGGCGGCGGCTGAAGTGCCGTATTACTCTGCGACGCTGGACGATCCACGCGCCCGGCCGGCGTTCGACGCCGGATACTGGGTGGACAACCTGCGCCAGTCGGTTAAGTTCGCCGCCGCGGTGCAGGCCGCCCTCGACGACGGCCATCGCGTCTTCGGTGAACCGTCGCCGCATCCGCTGCTGACCCGGGCGGTCGAACAGAACGCGGGCGCCTCCGACGTTGGCATCGCCGCGCTGCCGGCCATGCGCCGCGAGCAGCCGATGCCGCACGGGCTGTTGGGCTTCCTGGCGGATCTGTTCAGCGCCGGCGCCGCCATCGACTTCTCCGCGCTGTACCCGGGCGGTCGGCTGGTGGACGCGCCGCTGCCGACGTGGACCCACCAGCGGCTGCTCGTCGACGCCGGCGGGGCGGGCGCGCCGGGGCGCGGGCAGTTCACGCTCGACGTGCATCCGCTGTTGGGTGCCCACGTGCGGCTGCCGGAGGAACCGGAACGCCACGCGTGGCAGGGCGGGGTGGGCACCGCGGCGTTGCCCTGGCTGGCCGACCATCGGGTGAACGGGGTCGGGGTTTTCCCGGGGGCGGGCTTCTGCGAGATGGCGCTGGCTGCCGCGGCGGCGGTGCTGGGGCCGGACGCGGAGGTGCGCGACGTCCGCTTCGAGGAGATGCTGCTGCTGGACGACGAGACGCCGGTGAGCGCGGTGGCTTCGATCCTGGACGCGGGCGTTGCCGAGTTCGTGGTGGAGACCGATCGCGACGGGGAACGGATCCGCAGCGCCGCGGCGGTGTTGCACGCGGTCGCCGACGAGCAGCCGCAGCGACGCGACGTCGCCGCCCTGCTGGCCACCCACCCGCAGCTGGAAGACGGTGCCGCGCTGCGACAGTCGTTCGCCGAGCGCGGCGTCGAGTACGGTCCGGCCTTCGCCGGTCTGGTGTCGACGCGCACCGCCGAAGGCAAGAGCCGCAGCGTGGTGGCCGAGGTCGCGCTCCCCGGCGCGGTCCGCGCGGAGCAGGGGAGTTACGGGGTGCATCCCGCCCTGCTGGACGCCTGCTTCCAGACCGTGCTGGCGCACCCCGCCGTCAAGGAGGCCGCCCACGGCAGCCTGCTGCCGTTGGGCGTCGCGCGGCTGCGCCGCCACGGTCCGGCGCGCGGCGCCCGCTATTGCCACCTCCGGCTCGTCGCGGCGACGGCGTCCTCGGTGGACGTCGACCTCGATCTGCTGGATTCCGACGGCACGGTGCTGCTGGCGGTGCAGGGCCTGCGCATGGGCCTCGGCCGGGGTGGCGGCCCCGACGAGCTGATGGCCGAGCGGCTGCTGACCGTCGACTGGCAGCGGCGGACGCTGCCGCCGGTGCCCGAGCGGCCGGTCGGCGCCTGGCTGCTGATCGACACCGCCGAGGCCGACCCGCTCGCGTCGACCCTGGCGGATACATTGAAATCCC
This sequence comes from Mycobacterium sp. E3305, assembly GCF_001666785.1. Classification (NCBI taxonomy): domain Bacteria; kingdom Bacillati; phylum Actinomycetota; class Actinomycetes; order Mycobacteriales; family Mycobacteriaceae; genus Mycobacterium; species Mycobacterium sp. E3305. Next base: position 23,893 of record NZ_LZJA01000061.1, read on the forward strand.
TTGGCGCACAAACAGATTTCCTGAGCTGGCCACGGCAGGCCGAGCACCGCCCCAACGCTGAGCGGCTCGGCGCCGCGGTGCGTGGCGGCCTGGAGGGGGTGGTCATCGTGTGCCCGCCGCCGGCCGGGGAGCCGGACGATCGGGGCCTGCTCGACGGACGCGAACAGGTCCGCCATGTGGTGCGCATGATCCGCGACTTGCCGGAGATGTCGGCGACGCCGCCGCGCCTGTACGTCATCACGCGGCGGGCGCAGATCGTGCGGCCCGGGGACGCGCCGAACCTGGTCCAGGGCGGCCTGCGCGGCCTGCTGCGGGTGGTCGGCGCGGAGAACCCGCAGCTGCGGACCACCCAGATCGACCTCGAGGCCGACGCGGACGTCGAACGTGCCGCCCACGAATTGCTGTGCGGTTCGGCCGAGGACGAGACCGCGTGGCGCGGCGGGCAGTGGCACACGGCGCGGCTGCGCTGCACGCCCCTGGGCGCCGACGAACGCCGGGTCACCACGGTGAACCACGAGACGGAGGGGATGCGCGTGGCGGTCCGTCATCCCGGTGACCTGCAAACGCTGGAATTCGTCGCCGTCGACCGCAGGACGCCCGGCCCGGGCGAGGTGGAGGTCGCGATCGACGCGTCCAGCGTCAACTTCGCCGAAGTACTTGCCGCGCTTGGCCGTTACCCAGACCTGGAGGGCGAGCCGCACCAGCTGGGATTCGACCTGGGCGGCGTCGTCACCCGCGTCGGCGCGGACGTCACCGACCACCGCGTCGGCGACCGGGTCGGCGGTTTCTCCGGTTTCGCCAACGGCAGCTGGGGCACGTTCGTCACGTGTGACGCCCGACTGGTGACCACCCTGCCGTCCGGGATGACCGCCGGCCAGGCCGCAGCCGCGGCGACGGCCTACGGCACCGCGTGGTACGGGCTGTACGAACTGGCGGGGATCTCGGCCGAAGACAAGGTGCTCATCCACTCCGGCACCGGCGGCGTCGGTCAGGCCGCGATAGCGATCGCGCGAATGGTGGGGGCGGAGATCTACGCCACCGCGGGCAGCCCGGAACGGCGGGAGATGCTGCGCGACATGGGCATCGAGCATGTCTACGACTCACGCAGCACGGCGTTCGCCGACGAGATCCGCCGCGACACCGACGGGTACGGCGTCGATCTGGTGCTCAACTCGCTGACCGGTGCCGCCCAGCGCGCCGGGCTCAACCTGCTCGCCTACGGTGGGCGGTTCGTGGAGATCGGCAAGCGCGACATCTACGACGACGCCCGGCTGGGCCTGTATCCCTTCCGCCACAACCTCACGTTCTACGCCGTCGATTTGGCGCTGCTGACCAAGACGCACCCGCGGCGGGTGCAGCAGCTGTTGCGGGCGGTCTACCAGCGGATCGCGGACGGTGATCTGCCGCAACCGAATTGCACCGAATACCCGATATCGGAGGCGGCGACGGCGATCCGCGTGATGAGCGGCGCCGAGCACACCGGCAAGCTGGTGCTCACCGTGCCGCGCACCGGCCAGACCCGCGCGGTGCTGCCGCCGGAGCAGGCCCCGGTGTTCCGCGACGACGGCGCCTACATCGTCACCGGCGGCCTGGGCGGCCTGGGCTTGTTCCTGGCTTCCGAAATGGCCAAGGCCGGGTGCGGGCGGATAGTGCTGACGGCCCGCTCCAATCCCACTCCCAAGGCGCGCCAGGCAATCGAACGGCTGCGCGCGAACGGAACCGATGTGGTCGTGGAAAGCGGCAACATCGCCGAGTCAGACACCGCGGCCCGGGTGGTGGCCGCGGCCACGGCCACCGGACTAGCGCTGCGCGGGGTGCTGCATGCCGCCGCGGTGGTCGAGGACGCCGTGCTCGCCAACATCACCGACGAGCTGATCGACAAGGACTGGGCGCCAAAGGTCAACGGCGTGTGGAATTTACATCACGCGACAACGGGACAGCCGCTGGACTGGTTCTGCTGCTTCTCGTCGGTGGCCGCGCTCTTCGGCTCCGCTGGCCAGGGCGCCTACGCCGCGGCCTCCAGCTGGCTGGACGCGTTCACCCATTGGCGCCGCGGCCAGGGCCTGCCCGCCACCACGATCGCGTGGGGGGCGTGGGGCGAGATCGGCCGCGCGACCTTCCTGGCGGCCGGGGGCCGCACCACCATGATTGCCCCGGACGAGGGCGCGCGCGCGTTCGAGACGCTGCTCCGGTACGACCGCGGCTACACCGGTTACGTCCCGACGACGGGCGCGCCGTGGCTGGCCGCGCTGGTGGCGCGCAGCCCCTTCGCCGAGGCCTTCCAGGCCGCAGGGGAACAGCACGGCGGCGAGGGCGCCACGCTGCGCGCAGAATTGCGGGCGCTGCCGCCCGACGAATGGCCGGCCCGGCTGCGGCGCCTGATCACCGAGCAGACGGGGCTGATCCTGCGGCGCGCGATCGATCCCGACCGCGCGTTCGCCGATCACGGCCTGGACTCGCTGGGCAACCTCGAGCTGCGGACCCGCATCGAGGCCGAGACGGGGATACGGATCACCCCCAAGGTCGTGGCGACCTACAACTCCGCGCGTTCGCTGAGCCTGCACCTGACCGAGACGCTGGTGGCCGAAGGGGAGGGCGCCGTCGCGGCATCGTGACGGCGCCGGTTCACTCCATGACCCAGCTGTCCTCGTCGACCAGCGAGCACAGCCGCGAATGGATTGCCTCCAAAGTCTTTTCGCGCCCGGGCAGGTGTGCGTGGTGTTCGATGAACAGCCGGTTGGCGAAGGTTCCGACGCTGTAGAGGTCGACGGGCGCGCGGGTGGGGAAGTAGAGCTCGCTCTGAAAGTCCTCGAGCTCGATCTCTTCGGGAACCCGCAGCGGGGGGATGGTGCCGGTGTCGGTGCACAGCACCACCGGAGGGAGCCCGGCCGGGGTGCCCTGATACTGCAGGTTGAAATGCATCGCCGATTGCTGGATCACGCCGTCCGACAGGTCGGTCCGGAAGGACTCGACGATCCCGCGAGCCAGATCGACCAGATCGGTGTCGGCCCTGATCTCGGCGAGATAGGTGGCCACGCCCAGCGGCAGCGTGCTGCCGGTGAGACTCACCGGGGGTGACAGCAGGTAACGCAGGTCGACCGGATAGATGTAGGGAATCGGAATGTGCGGGGTGCCGCGCATTTCCCACTCGGCCAGCAGAATCGCCGCCGCCACGACGGAGTTGAGGCTGAGCTGATTGGCCAGCCCGAACTCCACCAGCTCCGCCGTCTCCTCTTCGGTGAACTGGATCCGCGCGATCGGAATGGGTTGGATCGCATCCGGATCCGGCATCGCCGGCGGCCTCTCCTGCGCCGGCAGGTCGTAGGCGAACATCGCCTTGAACAGCTTCTCCAGCCCGGAGCGCTGCTGCTTTGTCACGCCACGCTGTTCGAGCAACAGCTCCAGCGATTCTGGCGCGGGCTGCGGTGTGATCGGGGGCGGTGCGCCGGTGGTCACGACATCGGTGTAGAGGGAGAACAGCTCCTCGAGCAGACCGAACGCATGATGGGCGTCCGCGAGGCTGTGATGGGTGTACAGGGTCAGTTCGGTGCGCTCGCCGCTGCGCTTCAACCGGAGATTGAGCAAGGTTTGCGTCTGGTCGAGCCGCATGCCGGCCGATGCCGGATCGGCGTCACCCTCGATCACCCAGATGCCCGGGTGCATCAGGTCTTCCGCGACGATCTGGTAGCGGCCGTCGTCGCCCTGTTCCAGCCGGCCGGTGAACACCGGATGGGACTCGAGCAGCGCGTCGAAGGCGTCGGCCATCGCGTCGAGGTCGACGGGACCGATGATGAAAGCGGTGAATGCAAAATAGGTTTCGTTGACCGCGAAGACCTCTTCGCTGCGCGTCAGCCTTCGGATCACGGATCCGGGAAACATTGTCCCACTACCCCCTTGTCAGCTCGTGCTGGCCCGTCGATAGCCGACCAGCGTCGGCACGATGCACACGGCGGTGATGCCGCCCGCCCACAACAGCGTGGCGATCATCGGCCACCGCACCGGGCCGCCCAGCGACAGGCCACGCATGGCTTCGATCGCGTAGCTCATCGGCTGGTGGGCGACCACCGGCTGTATCCACTTCGGGAATTGGTCCACCGGCAGGAAGCCGGTCGAGAAGACGACGGCCAGAACGTGCAGGAGAGTGACCGTCTCGAGCAGAAAGTTGTTCGCGGTGTACAACGCCGCCATCGTGATCAGGGTCGCGAACGCCAGCCCGAATATCAGCGGGACGACGAACCAGGTCAGGCTGGCGAGGAAACCCTGCCGGAAGCGGAAACCCAGCAGCATTCCGACGCCCAGCACGACCAGCGTGGTGATCATGATCCGAATCATTTCGGCGGCGATGCGCGAGAGCACACCGGACGCGCGGTGCACCGGCACCACCCATAGCCGGCGCAGCAGCCCGTCGGAGCGTTCCCCGATGAGGCCGATCGCCCCGATCGCCGCGCCGTTGATCGTGGCGGCGAGCGCGTTCAGCGGAACCGTGCCGTACAGCGCGCTGTGACCGGTGACCTGCGAAATGACGTTGCCCAGAATGATGTTCAGCGTCAGCAGGAATAGGACGGGCAACACCAGCGCCTCGATCACCGCCGTCAGGTCGCGCGCCCAGCGCAGCAGGATCCGCCGCGTCTGGACCCACGTCTGGGTCGCCAGCGCCCGCGGCGAGTCCTCGTGGTGACGGCGCCGTTCGACGACCGGATCGGTGGCTTCGTGGACCAGGGTCATCGCGCCCGCCTGGCCAGAACGATCGCCGATGCCGGTATCAGCAGCGCCGTCAACCCGGACAACCACGCCAGCGTCGGCGCCAGCACCGGCCACGTCACCGACCCTCCGTACGGGGCGGCGTCCCCGGCCAGGGCGCGCAGGGCGATCACGAACTGGGACACCGGCTGGTTGCGGACGATCGGCTGGATCCAGTGCGGAAACTGCTGCGCCGGTTGGACTCCGGTGGACAGCAGTCCGAAGATCAGCGGCGGCAGGATGAGCAGCGGTGTCATGGCCTCCGGGTTGCGCGTCCCGGTGCCCACCAGGTCCGCCGCGAAGGACAGCATCGACCCGATCGCCACCACCAACAGGCAGAAGGCGACGACGTAGATCGCCGACCGGTGGAACCGGAATCCGATCACGTAGCCACAGACCACCGCCACCGCCACCGAAACCGTGCACCGGTACACCGCGGCCGAGACGCGGGCTCCCACCGGGGCGAACGGGGCCATCGGCATGGACCGGAACCGGCGGTTGATGCCCTGCACCGAATCGGTCGCGGCCCGAAACGCCGTCGACATCGCGGCGAAGGTGATCGCCTGCAGCGCGATCAGCGGCATCACGTATTGCGCGTAGCTGCTGGACAGTCCCTTGGTCGCGGTGCCCATGATCTGATGCAGCGGGATGTAAAAGCCGGCGGTGAAAACGACCGACGACGCGACGGTCACGAGCAGCTCTCCGTTGCGCAGCGTCGGTGCGATGAAGCGGACGGTGAGGACCCACCACTGCGTCAGCGTGGACAGGTGCCGCTCGGTGGTCGCGGTGGCGGTCACCCGACGGCCCGGGTAGCGACGGGGGTGCGCGCGGCGGGGGATTCGTCTGTCAGCGCGAGGAATACGTCGTCGAGCGAAGGTCGCCGCAGAGCCACGTCAGCCACCTCGATGTTGGCGGCGGCCAATCGCCCGACGGCCTCGACGAGCGTGTTGGCGCCGTCCGGGGCGGGGATCGCGATTCGATCCGAATCGGGCGTCAGGGTGGCCCTGATCTTCTCCGGCAGCAACGGGCCGAGCACGTCGGCGATCACCCGCAGATCCGCGAGGCGCCGCGGCACGATTTCGCAATAGCTGCCGCCGGTGCGCTCCTTGAGCTCGTCGGCCGTCCCCTCGGCGATAACCCGTCCGTGGTCGATGACGACGATCCGGTCGGCCAGCGCGTCCGCCTCCTCGAGATACTGCGTCGTCAACAGCGTGGCGACGCCCATGTCCTTGAACTTGCCGACCAGGTCCCAAATGCTCTGCCTGCTACGCGGATCCAGGCCGGTGGTGGGCTCGTCGAGGAACACCACCTGGGGCCGGACCACCAGGCCACAGGCGATGTCGATCCGGCGGCGCATGCCGCCGGAGTAGGTCTTCACCCGGCGGTCGGCGGCGTATGCCAGATCGAATTCGTCGATGAGTTGCTTGGCGCGGGCGCGGGCCGCCGACTTGCTCAAGCCGAACAGCCGACCGAACATCACCAGATTCTCGCCGCCGGTGAGCATGTCGTCGATCGCGACTTGCTGCCCGGTGAGCATGATGGCCTGGCGGACACCGGCCGGTTCCCGGACGACGTCGTAGCCGGCGACCACGGCGCGGCCGCTGTCCGGCCGGCTCAGGGTCGACAGGATGTCGACGAGCGTCGTCTTGCCCGCGCCGTTCGGGCCGAGCAGACCGAGCACCTCGCCCCGGCCGACTTCGAAGCTGACCTCGTGCAAGGCCACGAAATCGCCGAAGGTCTTGCGGACCTTGTCGACGACGACCGCCTTGTCCGTCGCTCTGCGTGCGTGATTCACCGGCCCCCCCTCAGCTCGCATCCAGGGCCGACAAGTCCACCAACGCCAACTCCACCTGCTGCGAGCCGAGGTCGCCGTCGCCGGAAGCGGCGGACATGGCGTCCCCGATCAGCTCCCGCAGCGCCAATGGGAAGCGCCGCGCCAGCGCTTCGGCGCGCGCGCCCTGCACCCGGCGGGTGTCGTACCACCAGTCGAGGTGCAGCACGCCGGAGTGGCGGTACACCCGAAGCTCGATGGCATGGCCCAGGCCCGGGATCGTGTCGCGCACCGGCATGGCCGCGTCCGAGTCGAATTGCACCGGCGCGCCGATGGGCGGCAATTCGGGGATCATGCCGACGTACCGGAAGTGGACGTCGGCGGGCGGCACGGCCGAGAGTGCGCGTGCGGTGGGCGCGTAGAGGTGCCGCAGCAGCCCGTATCCGATCCCATGGTGCGGAACGGATTTGAGGGTGTCGCGCACGTCGGTCAGCAGTTCGCTCGCGCCGGTGTCGTCGCTCGTCGCGCAGCGAAGCGGCACCGGATAGATCGTGGTGAACCGGCCGACGGTCCTGCGCAGGTCCACGTCCGGCCGCAACACCGAACGGCCCGCCCCCTCCAGGTCGACGGCGAGGACGCCGGTGCCGATCGTCTCGGCGATGGTCCTGCCGAGCGCCGCGAGCAGGATCTCGTCGATCGACCAGCCGAGCGCGCGCCGCAAATCGTCGACCTCGGAGGTCTGCTCGACGGTGAGCGCCGACGGCACCTTGGCCAGGTCGTCGCCCAGGGGCCGGTCGGTGACTTCCGGGTCCGCCGGCCGCAGCGTCGCGCGGCCCGAGCTCTCCAGCCAGAAGTCGCTCGTATCGAGGACCGCGGGGTGGGTGGCGAGGCCGGCGACGCGCAGCGACCAGTCCCGCCACGAGGTGGTGGTCGGCGGCAGCGAGAAGTCCTCTCCCGCCAGCCGTTGCGTGAATGCGGTGAAGATGTCGGCGACCAGGATCTCGCGGGAGGCGGTGTCGGCGACGGCCTCGTGCAGCGACAACGTCAGGTAGCGCGCGTCGCCGGGGCCAGAGAGGAGGCTGGCGGTCAACGGCGCGGCGAGGTCGTCCTGTGCCGTGAGCTCGGCCACGACGTCGAGCACCGCCGCCCGCTGCGTGTCGGCATCGGTGCCGGGCAGCGTCCGCGACGACAGATGATCGAATTCGGCTGCTTCCGTGACGCACTGGACCCAGGTCCCGGCGTGCTCGACGAGCTGTAGCCGCAACGCGTCGTGGTGGTTGGTCACGGCGGTCAGCACCGCCCGGATGTCGTCGAGGCTGACCGTCGGATCGAGGCGCAGGATCAACGGCACGCGCCAGCGCCCCGCCCGCCGCACGCCGCTCTCGAGGAACTGCGCGACGTTCGGAGGAACGGCCGGACGGGACGCGGCGTCGGGCGCTTTCGCCAGCGAGCCCGCCGCGTATTTGGCGTCGACGTGGGCCGCCAGGGTGGCCAATGTCGGGTTGCCGTAGAGATCCTGGGGCGTGACATCCAGCCCGGCGTTGCCGGCGTTGGTCGCGATGCCGATCGAGATCAGGGAGTCGCCGCCGAGGTCGAAGAAGTTGTCGTTGCGGCCGATCGAGTTCAGGCCCAGGCATTGCATCCAGATCTGCCGCAGCGTCGCCTCGGTGTGCGATTGATGCCCGTTCGTGGACGGATCGGCGCTGTTGGCGGCAGCGCCCGGGGCTTCGGGAGTCTCGGTGGACCGGTCGAGCCAGGCGAGGGGTTTCGCGTCGACCCAATGCCGTTCGCGGGCAAAGGCGTAACCGGGCAGGGAGACCAGCCTGGGCGTCGGCCCGGTCAGCGGTTCCCAATCGACGGGCACACCGGCCGCCCACAGTTGGCCGAGCCCGAGCAGGAAGGTGTCCCGGTCGTCGACGTTCTGAATCGGATGTCGCATCAGGCGAACCGCGCGGTGGCCACTCGACCACTTCGGATGCCGCATCGCCGAGCCCGTCAGGCTGCCGCCGGGACCGACCTCGACGAGCACGCGGCCCGGATCGCTCAAGAGCACGTCGAGCTCGTCGGCGAACCGGATCGTGGAACTGATCTGGCGGGCCCAGCTGGCCGGGTCGGTGATCTGCTCGTCCGACATCCAGGTCCCGGTGAGGTTGCTGAGCAGCGGCGTGTCGGGGCGGCGCAGCTCGACGCCGGACAGGAACTGCTGAAATTCAGCCGCCATCGAATCCATTGCGCTGGAATGGAATGCGTGTGTCGCCCGCACGCGCCGGGCGGTGATGCCCGCCTCGCGGAGCCGCTGGGTGAACGCGCGGATCTCGTCGCCTGCCCCGGCGACGACGCAGTTGCCGGGATCGTTGACCGCGGAAAGCTCGACGCCCGGGGTGAGGTAGGGAGCGATGTCGTCGGGGCCCAGCGCGACGGCGACCATCGAACCGGGCGGGGACTCGTGCATCAGGCGGGCGCGCAAGGCCACCAGCGTGATCGCCGTCTCGAGGCCGAACACCCCGGCCAGCGTGGCCGCGATGTACTCACCCGTGCTGTAACCGATGTACGCCCCGGCACGCAGCCCGTAGTGTTCGGCCAACCGCGCCAGCGCGTATTCCACCGTGAACAGGGCGGGCTGGGAGCGGTCGATGCGCTCCAGGTCGGTTGCGGCGTCACCGAATATCAACGCCTTCAGGTCGATGCCCATCTCATCGCCGAATCCCGCGACGCAGGCGTCGAAGTGTTCGGCGAACGCGGGCTCCGTGTCGTAGAGGCCCCTGGCCATGCCGACGTGCTGGGCGCCCTGCCCCGGGAACATGAACACCACCCGCCCCGCGGGGTTTTCGCCGCCGGCGAGGGATTCGCCGACGAAGACGTTGTCGTGTTCGGCGGCCCGCAGCACGGTGGCTGCATGATCGCGGTCGTGCACCACGGCCGCCATGGTGAGGCGGTGCTTGCGGCGTCCGGCGAGGGTGTGGGCGACGTCGGCCGGCTCGGGACCGTCCGGGCCGGCCAACGCGTCGGCCAGTGCGGCGCGCGACTGCTCAAGCGCCGCCGTGGTTTGCGCCGACAGCAGCAGCACCTGGGGACCGGGTGGCGCGGCGCGGTCCGGAACGTGGGGCGCCTCCTCGACCACGACGTGGACGTTGGTGCCGCCCACCCCGAACGAACTGACGCCGGCCCGCCGCGCACCTTCGGAATCCCACGCCCCGTAGGTGCTGCGCACCGTGAACGGGGTCTCGTCGAGGTGCAGCTCTGGGTTCGGGCTGGTGAAGTGCAGCGTCCCGGGGATCGCCTTGTTCTTCAGGCACAGAATGGTTTTGATCAGGCCCACCACGCCGGCCGCCACCTCCAGGTGGCCGATGTTCGACTTGACCGACCCGAGCACGCAGGGGCCGGGCCGGGGCGCCTGCGACACGGCGAACGCGGAGCGCAGACCCTGGACCTCGATGGGATCGCCGAGCGGCGTGCCGGTCCCGTGTGTCTCGACATAGCTCACGGTCGACGCGTCGACGCCGGCCACCGCGTGGGCTTCCGCGATCACGTCGGCCTGGGCGGCCGGATTCGGTGCCGCGTAGCCCATTTTCATCGATCCGTCGTTGTTGATCGCCGATCCGCGGATGACGGCGTGAATGCGGTCACCGGCGTCGAGGGCGGCCTGCAGGGGCTTGAGGGCCACGATGGCCACGCCGCTGCCGAAGACGGTGCCGTCGGCCCGCACGTCGAAGGGTCGGCAATGGCCGACCGCGGACACCATGGAGCCCGGCGAATTCCAGTACCCCACATGGTGGGGGACCGACAGCGACACCCCACCCGCGAGGGCCAGGTCGCATTCCCCGCTGAGCAGGCTCTGGCACGCGAGATGGACCGCGACCAACGAGGACGAGCACGCGGTCTGGACCGTGATGCTCGGGCCGCGCAGATCGAACTGATGGGACACCCGGGTGGCGAGAAAGTCCTTGTCGTTCTGCAGGAACAGGTTGAACTGCTCGAAGTTCAGACCCGTCCCCATGAAGGCGTCCTGGGCGCGATGTGACGAAAGATTGTGCAGGAGATAGCCACTGGGCGAGCTGGTCCCGTACACGCCGATCGAACCGTCGAACCGGGCGGGGTCGCAGCCGGCGTCCTCGAACGCGTGCCACGCGCACTGCAGGAACAACCGGTGCTGCGGGTCCAGCATCCGGGCGAGCTGGGGCGGAAAGCCGAAGAATTCGGCGTCGAATTCGTCGACCCCGTCGACGATCGGTGCGCGCCGCACATACGCCGGGTTCGCCAGCACGTCGTCGCCGACCCCGGCGGCTTTGAGCTCCTGCTCGGACAGCGTGGTGATGGACTCCTTGCCGTGGCGCAGGTTGTCCCAGAACGCCGACACGTCGTTGGCGCCGGGGAATCGTCCGGCCATGCCGACCACCGCGATCGCGTTGGGCGGCAACTCCGTCGAGGTCGTGCTCATGCTTGGTGTCCTCGCTTCCGCCGCAGTGCGGCTTGTTGGCGCGCGGCCGCGCGCTGCTGCGCCCGGTCGCGAACCGCGTCTTCCTGCTCGAGTGCCTGTGCATCGCCGGCCAGGCCGAGCTGGCGGACCAGGTCGGCCGTGAGGTCGTGCAGCGACGCCCCTTGCAACAGGAGTGCCACCGGCGGCTCGACCCCGAAGTCCGCGCGTGCCGAATTCCGGATGCGCACCGCCATCAGGGAATCCATCCCGAGCTCGATGAGGGGAACATTCGGGTCGACGGCCGATCGATCCGCGTAACCCATGACCGCGGCGATGCGTGCCCGCAGCCGATCGGTCATCAGCGCTTGCGCCGCACCGGATTCCAGCCCGTCCAGCGCCTCGGGGCCCGCCCAGTCGCCGCCGTCGCCCGCGGCCTCCAGTTCGGCGACCACGTTGGTGAAGTAGCCGAGTTCGCGGATTTCGGGGAAGGCGATGAGCGCCCGGTCGGGCCGCAGCCGGCCGACGCCGGTGTGGCATCTGCCGCTGGCCAGCAGCGGCTCCATCGCCGCGGCGCCCTCGGCGGGAGTGATGGGATCGAGCGCGCCGCCGGCGAGCGTGCGGGCGAGCCCGACCTCTGCCCACGGGCCCCAGTTGATCACCGCGGCGGGCAGGCCCGCCGCCCGCCGCCAGTCGACCAGGGCGTCCAGCCAGGCACTCGCGCACGCGTACGAGGCCTGCCCCGGGCCGCCCAGCATCGAGGCGGTGGACGAAAACCCGAGCCACCAGTCCAAGTCGCAACTGGCGCTGGCCTGATGCAGTCGCAGCGCCCCGGTGACCTTGGGCGCCCACACCCGTTCGACGCTCTCCCTGGTCATCGAGAACACCAGGCTGTCGTCGAGCACGGCGGCCGCGTGCAGGACGCCGCGCAGGTTAGATTCGCCGGCGGCGGTCACCAGTTTCTGGGCGACGCCTTCGGTCGCGATGTCGCCGGTCACCACGACGATCTCGGCGGTGCGCTCCAGTTCGGCCAGGACCGCGCGCTGCTGCTCCGACGGTTCGCTGCGCCCGTTGAGGACGAGTCGCGCGGCGCCGCTGTCCACCAGCCATCGCGCCATGACGAGGCCGAGGCCACCGAGTCCACCGGTGACGATGTAGGACGCTCCCCGCCGGACGACGTCCCCTGTGGTGCGTTCGCCGATGGCCGCCCGGGTGAGGCGTTCCGTGTAACGCTGCCCGCCGCGCCACGCGACCACGTCGTCGACCTGCCCCGAAACCGCCTCGGACAGTTCGGCGTTGAGCGCTATCGCGGGATCGCCGTCGAGGTCGACCAGCGTGCTCCGCAGCTCGGGGTGCTCGTAGGCCAGCACCCGCACCAGTCCCTTGAGCGCGCCGACCCCGGGCTGGCCTGCCTCCTCGTGCACCGCCAGGCCGCCCTGGGTGACCAGCCAGAGCCGCGGCGATCGACCGTGCCAGCCGCCGACGATCGCGCGGATGACGGTCGAGACCGCCCAGACCGTTTCCCGCGCCCGGCTTATGCCGTCGTCGCCGACGCCAGGGTTGGGGGCCACGAACACGACCACGCCGACGGGTGGGCGCTCGGGATCGCCGGCCGCGTCGGCGAATGCGGACAGGATGGCGGACTCGTCGTACAGGTCGGCGGTGACCACCCGGCGCGCCGGTGAGCGCCAGCCCGTGGCGAACGCCGCCGCACCCTCGCGGGTTTCGGCGGCGGCGAGCACCAGCCAGCTGCCGGGGGCGTCGGAGCCGGCGGCCGCGATCGGCCGGGACACCCAGGTGGTGTCGAATACCTTCTGCGACAGGGGAAGTGGCACGCTGCGCCGCTCGACGCGGCGCAGGTAGATGTCGTTGATCTCCGCGGTGACCGTTCCGGCGTCGTCGGTCAACACGATTCTGCCCAGCTTGCCCACGCCGCCCTCGTCGAGGTTGGTCAGCTGGACCCGGCAGCGGGCGCGCCGGCCGGGGTCGCCCGAGACCCGGATGGCGTCGAAGGACACCGGCAGGTAACTGGCTTCGGCAGACCCGGCGAGTTCGTCGTCCGGCATCGCGGCGGCCAGGCTCTGCAGCGCGGCGTCCAGCATGACGGGGTGCAGCCGGAACGCGGGATGCCGCGGCGCCTCGTCCGGGAGGATGATTTCCGATTCGACGAACCCGCCGGGCATCCGGTGGATGGTGGCGAGCGCAGCGAAGGCGGGGCCGTGGTACTGGCCGGCGTGGCGCAGCACGCCGTACAGGTCGGCCGGTTTGATCTCGGTGTCGCCGTGCCCGGGGGGCGCGGGCCGGTCGGGGCGGGCGTCCGACGTCCGCAGCTCGGCCCTGGCGGTGGCGTGTCTGACCCAGCCGCCGGACGACCGCGAGTAGATCTCGATGCGGGTCTTGTCGTCTGCTCCGCGGGTCAGCTGGGTGGTCAGCTGGGTGTGGTCGCCGAGGGTGAGCATCTGCTCGACCTCGAGCTGGTTGATCGAGATGCCCGCAACCGGCACGCCCAGCGCTTCACTGGCAGCGGCCAAGGCGATTTCGGCGAACGCCGCGCCGGGCATGACGGCCTGACCGAACACCTTGTGGTCGGCGAGCCAGGGGGAGACCGCGGTGCCGGTGTCGGCCCGCCACACGTGGTCGCGGCTGGACGGAACCTCGATGTGCGCGCCCAGCAGTGGGTGGGCTGCGACCGACTCCGACATCGCGGACCGGTCGGCGACCCAGAATTGGGTGTGCCGCCAGGGCGTCACCGGGATGTCGGCCAGGCGGCCGTGGTCGGCGCCGGGCGGGGTTTGCGCGACGGCGGCCAGCTGGGTGTGGAAGCTGGTGGTGTCGTCGGTGTCGCGGTGCAGCGTGCCGATGACGTGGCGGGCTTCGGCCCCCAGCGTGTCGGCGATGGCGTGGGTGAGCAGCGGGTGGGGGCTGATCTCGACGAAGGTGTGCCGGTCGGCGCCGGCCCGGCTGACGGCCTGGTGGAAGCGCACCGGGTTGCGCAGGTTGGCGGCCCAGTAATCGGCGTCGGGCAGCGGCGTGGGCCCTTCCGTGGTCGTGCTGAGCATTGGGATGGCCGGCGCCTTGGGTTCCAAATCGGCGAGCGCAGAACGTAGTTCGGGCAGGATCGGGTCGACGATCGGGTGGTGCGAGGCGACGTCGACTTCGATCCGCCGCGCGAGCAGGTTTCGGGCGACGACGGCCGCGATGACCGCGTCCACCTGTTCGGGCGGCCCGGCGATGACCGATTGGCGCGGTGAGGCGTGCACGGCGAGCGTCACCTGGGGGTAGTCGGTGATCAGTGCTCCGGTCGCCTCGGCGTCCAGTTCGAGCAGCGCCATCGCGCCCTGGCCCGACAACCGGGCCATCAGCGCCGACCGGGTGGCGATCACCCGCAGCCCTTCGGCCGGCGTGAGCGCGCCGGACACCACGGCGGCCGAGACCTCGCCCATCGAGTGCCCGATCACCGCGTCGGGCTCGATCCCGTAGTGGCGCCACAGCGCGGTGAGCGCGAGCTGAATGGCCACCAGCACGGGCTGAATGTTCTGGATGCCGACCACCGGCTGACCGTCGGCCAGGGTCCGCTGCAGCGAAAACCCGGTCTGGGCAACGAAGTCGGGTTCGAGTTCGGCGATCGCGGCGGCGAAGGCGGGCTCGTCGGCCAGCAGGCGGCGGCCCATGCCGGCCCACTGCGCGCCCTGGCCGGAGTAGACGAAGACCGTGCCGGTGCGCCGGGCGGCCTCGACGGGAGCGAGCACGCCCGGCGCCGGCGCGCCGGCGGCCAGGTCGCGCAGCCCGGCCACCGCGGCGGCGGTGTCGCGGGCGACGACGGCTCCGCGCCAGTTGTGCTGGGCGCGATGATGACTCAACGTGTGCGCGACATCGGCCAGCGGCGTCGCCGCGCCGGCGCCGCCCAACCAGTCGGCCAGCGTCGCGGCCATCGACGCCAGCCGCTGCGGCGTCTTCCCCGTCACCACCAGGGTGGACAACGCGGGCGCGGGATGCGGCTGCGCCGGTGCTTGATCGGGCGCCTGCTCGATCACCACATGCGCGTTGGTTCCGCTCAGGCCGAACGACGACACCGCCGCCCGGCGCGGGCCCGCCGTGGGCCACGGCGTGCGCCCGGTCGGCACGAACAGCCGCGTCGAGGAGGCGTCGATCGCCGGGTTCCACCGGGTGAAGTGCAGGTTGGGCGGGATGAGCCCCCGGTTCACCGCCAGGATCGCCTTGATGAATCCGGTGACGCCCGCGGCCGCCTCCAGGTGCCCGAGGTTGGTCTTGACCGATCCCAGCGCGCAGCCGCCCTCGCCGCGTCCGTAGGTGG